>NZ_JBVHHE010000010.1:0-93924 GCF_055561235.1 Kitasatospora sp. NPDC022856
GGCGGCAAGGAGCACTGCGGGCCCGTGCCGACCGACACCCTGGACGCTACGGCTGCAGACCGAGCGCCTGGGTCCGATTCAACAAGTCAGGAGCCTGGCCAGAGGCCCCGTCACTGTCTTGTCCACCCGCCCGACCGGCGCGTGCCGCCCTCGGCTCGGACAAGCGACAAGGACGGACATGACCAGCATGACGCACGACGGCCCGGAGATCACCGGCGGAGTCGACACTCACGGCCTGACCCACCACGCGGCGGTGATCGACTCGCTTGGCCGACACCTCGCCGACCGGGAGTTCCCAGCCACCATCGTCGGCTACCGGGACCTGCTGGACTGGATGCGCTCGCACGGCGTCCTGACCGCGGTCGGTGTGGAGGGCACCGGCGCCTACGGTGCCGAACTCGCCCGGGTGCTGGCCGCCGCGGGGGTCACGGTCGTCGACGTCGACCGGCCGGACCGAAAGACCCGGCGGCTGAAGGGCAAGTCCGACCCGATCGACGCCTACGCGGCTGCCACGGCGGTGGCTTCGGGACGGGCCACCGGCGTCCCGAAGAGCCGCGACGGTGTGGTCGAGGCCGCGCGCGTGCTGCGGGTAGGCCGCCGCAGCGCGGTGAAGGCCCGCACCCAGGCGATGAACCAGATCCGCGGCCTGCTCGTGTCCGCTCCGGCGGTCCTGCGCGAGCAGCTCGCGGGGCTGGAACGGGCCGCCCTGATACGCACACTCGCCCGGCTGCGGCCCGGTACGGACCTGTCGACACCTCTGGCCGCGACCAAGGCGGCCCTGCGGTGCCTGGCCCGCCGCCACCAGGCGCTGGACGAGGAGATCACCGAGCTTGACGCCGAGATCGGCCCGCTGGTCCGGGAAGCCGCGCCCGACCTTCTCGCGCTGTTCGGCGTCGGCCCCGAGACCGCCGGCCAGCTTCTCGCATCGGCCGGGGACAACCCCGAACGGATGCGCTCCGAGGGAGCGTTCGCGCACCTCGCCGGCGTCGCACCGATCCCCGCCTCCTCGGGCCGCACCCACCGTCACCGCCTTAACCGAGGCGGTGACCGGGCCGCGAACAACGCCCTCCACACAATCGTGCTGGTCCGCATGCGCTACGACGAACGCACTCGCGCCTACGTCGCCCGCCGCACCAAGGAAGGACTGTCGAAGAAGGACATCACGCGCTGCCTCAAGCGCTTCGTCGCCCGCGAGGTCTACCGCGCACTGACCAGCACTCCAACCTCACGAATCACCCAACCCGACCTTGCTCCTGCGGCTTGACGTCTATAGGAGCATCCGCGCGCACCCGTTCCTCGGGACCGGCCGGATGACGCCCGTCCCCGGGCCCGGCACGTGGACATCCGGGCGGGGTGACGGGAGGATCGGCGCATGACAGCTGACGGACCGTTGACCGAGGAAGACCTCAGCGCAATGGAACGACGCGCCGCCGCGGCGGCGCCGGGCCCGTGGACCGCCTGGCTGGAGGGTCGCCACGGCGTCGGCGGCGACAGCTTCATCCAGGTCCGCCCCGAGGCGGGGCCGGACGACGAGATCCACGTCAGCCGCTTCGTCGAGGGCGCCCGACTGCCCGGACAGGACCCGAGGCTCGACGCGGACATCGACTTCATCGCGGCCGCCCGCCAGGACGTCCCCCGCCTGATCGCCGAGGTGAGGCGGCTGCGGGCGGCAGCGGCGGACCGGTCCCGCGGCTGGTGACTTCCGGGAGGTAGGGCCCCGGAGGCCCCGGCCCCCTCCGCCCGGCACCTCCGCACAGGAAGTCGGCCGGTCCGACATCCTGCGCGGGGGCCGGGGACGCTCGGCTCGTCGCCCCGGACGTCGCGGCGAGTCCCGCCGAAGCAGGGGCGTTCGTTGCCCGGAAGAGGGGTGGGACAGCCCGGGCCGGACCTCAGGCCGGTTTCAGGGCGGTCTCAGGCCGGATTTCAGGCCGGGGTGAGCAGGTGCAGGGAGCCCGGGACGGCCTCGACGTCGACCGGCAGGGCGGCCATGAACTCGCCGTCGGCGTAGGCGGTGATGCCGGGGGAGTCGATCCGCAGCGAGGGCGTGCGGTGGGTGGTGACCTCCGGGTGATCGACGTGGGTGCCCTTGAAGAGGGTGGGGAAGAAGCGGGCGATGCGGTGGCGGGGCATGGCGTCGACGAGGGTGATGTCGAGCAGGCCGTCGGTGGGGTCGGCGGTGGGGCAGATGAGCATGCCGCCGCCGTAGCTGCTGGTGTTGCCGACGGCCGCGAGGGTGAGGTCGCGCGCGATGACGGTGCCGTCGGCGAGGGTGAGGCGGAAGGGGAGCGGGCGGAGGTTGGCGAACTCGACCAGGATGGCGAGGTTGTAGCGCATCCTGCCGTGCGGCCAGCGCAGCCGGTTGGTGCGGTCGCTGACCAGCGAGTCGAAGCCGCTGGCGAGGACGGAGCCGAACCAGCGCCGCGTGCCGTCCGCCGAGGTGATCCGGCCGAGGTCCACCGTGCGGGTGCGGCCGGCGGCGATGACGTCGGCCGCCGCCTCCGGCTCGCCGCGCGGCAGCCCGTACGCGCGGGCGTGGTCGTTGCCGGTGCCCGCCGGGACGACGCCCAGGGGGACCTCCGTCCCCGCGGCGGCCTGGAGGCCGAGGTTGATCATGCCGTCGCCGCCGACGACCACCAGGGCGTCGCAGGAGCCGGCGGAGACGGCCGCGCGGGCCAGGTCGAGCGACTCCTGGGCCGACGAGCCCGCCCGGGCGTCGACCTCGACGCCCAGGGCGCGCAGCCGGTCGGTGGCGCGGCGGGCCGCCGGCTCGGCGTGGCCGGCGGCCGCGGCCGGGTTGGTGAGGAGAACGACCCGCGTGATGGTTCTCCGGTCGGTCATGGGATCAGCTTGCCGGGGTTGAGGATGCCCGCCGGGTCCAGCTCGGCCTTGACCGCGCGCAGGATGCGGACGCCCAGCTCGCCGATCTCCTCGGCCATCCAGGGCCGGTGGTCGGCGCCGACGGCGTGGTGGTGGGTGATGGTGCCGCCGTTGGCGAGGATGGCGTCCCCGGCGGCGCGCTTGGCGACGGCCCAGCGGGCGAGCGGCTCCTCGCCGAGCGCGGCGACGACGGTGAAGTAGAGCGAGGCGCCGGTCGGGTAGACGTGCGAGATGTGGCAGAGCACGAGGGCGGCGGGCAGGGCGCCGGTCAGCGCGGTGGTGACCGCGAGGCGGAGGTCGGCGAGCCGTCGCCAGTCGGTCGCGGTCTCCAGGGTCTCGCAGAGCGCCCCCGCGCTCAGCAGCGAGTCCCGCAGGTACGGCGCGTTGAACCGGCCGTGCTCCCAGGCCCGGGCCGGTGCCTCGCCGAGCGAGGTGGCGCCGGCGGCGAGCAGGACGTCCCGGGTGAGCCGGTGACGGGTCGCGACCTGGTCGGCGGAGCCCTCGAAGACGGTGACCGCAAGGCAGCCGGTGACGGCGGGCTCGCCGCCGATCTTCTCCGTCATCGCGAGGTTGACCATGGTCTCGGCCTCGTCGGAGAGCCGGATCACCGTCGGACCGGTGTCCTGCTGCTCGACCGCGCGCAGTGCGGCCGCGCCGGTGGCGAAGTCCGGGAAGGACCACGCCTCGTAGGCCTTCACGGCGGGCACCGGGTGGATCCGGACGCGGACGGCGGTGATCACGCCCAGCGTGCCCTCCGAGCCGAGGAAGAGCTGACGCAGGTCGGGGCCGGCGGCGGAGGCGGGGGCGCGGCCGAGGTCCAGCACGCCCCCCGGGGTGACGACCCGCAGGCCGCGCACCATCTCGTCGAAGCGCCCGTACCCGGCGGAGTCCTGGCCGGAGGAGCGGGTGGCCGCGAAGCCGCCGATGGTGGCGAAGCGGAAGCTCTGCGGGTAGTGGCCGAGTTCGAAGCCGTGCTCGGCGAGCAGCGCCTCGGCCGCCGGGCCGGTCAGGCCCGCGCCCAGGACGGCCTCGCCGGAGGTGGCGTCCAGGTCGAGCAGCCCGTCGAGGCGGCGCAGGTCGAGCGAGACGACGGCGGTGAGGCCGCCGCGCTCCGGGTCGAGCCCGCCGACCACGCTGGTGCCGCCGCCGAACGGGACCACGGCGATCCGGCGCTCGGCGCAGAGCGCGAGCAGGGCGGCGATCTCGTCCTCGCCGCCCGGCAGCACGACGGCGTCCGGCGCGTCCTGCGGCTCGCGGCTGCGGCGGCGCAGCAGGTCGGGGGTGGACTTGCCGCCCGCGCGGGGGAGGCGGTCCGCGGGGGCCGCGCTGACGTGGGTCTCACCGACCACGGCGGCCAGCGCCTTCAGGTCCGCCTCGGTCAGCCGCGAGGGCCGCAGGGTGACCTCCTCGGCGGCGGGCCCGGGGGCCGCGTCGCCGGTGACGCCGAGGGCGGCGGCCAGCAGGGCTTTGATGTCGGCCGACAGCTCCTTGGCGAGGGCCGGGTCGCCCCAGGCGTCCCACTTCATCGGGGGGAGCGGCAGCGCGGCGTGGGCCGGTCCCGCTTGCGTCTCAGGTGCCATGCGTTACAGTTTCACACATCATGTCAAGTAGTAACGATGATCACGACGGCCGCCCGGTCGGCCCCGGGGCGGGCACCGAGTCCCGCGGCGCGGAGTCCCGCGGCGCGGAGGCGCGCGGCGCGGAGGCGCGCGGCCCTGCGCAGCGTGGAGCCGAGTCGCGTGCGGCCGAGCCGCGCAGTACCGATGACGCCATTCTCGACGCCGCCGCCGAGCTGATCGTCCACCTCGGCGTGCGCCGGACGCAGTTGGCCGAGATCGCCCGGCGCGCCGGGGTCAGCCGGCCGACCGTCTACCGGCGCTGGCCGGACGTCCGGGCGGTGATCGGGGCACTGCTCACCCGGGAGATCCTGGCGACCCAGGCCACCGTCCCGCTGGTGGGCGAGGACCGCGCCGCCTTCGTCGAGGGCGTCGTCGAGGTCGCCGTCCGGCTGCGCGACCACCCGGTGCTCGCCGCCCTGCTGCGCTCGGCCGACTCCGACGCGCTCTTCGAGTACGTCGTCGAGCGGCTCGGCACCAGCCAGCTCGGGCTGCTGGAGGCGTTGCGCAGGGGCATCGAGCAAGGCCAGGCGCACGGCTCGGTCCGCGCCGGCGAGCCCGTCGAGCTGGCCGCGATGGTGCTGCTGATCGCCCAGTCCACCGTCCAGTCGCACCGCATGGTGGCGCAGCTGCTGCCGGAGGCGGCCTGGCGGCGCGAGCTGGCCCGGGCGCTGAACGGATACCTCGCGCCGTGACCGCTCGCGGGGTTCGGGCCGGGGCGGCGGCCCGTCGCGCGGCTGCCTGCCCCGCAGTCGAACGCCCCCTGACCGCTCGCGTCATACCCTGCACGCCGTGACGAACGGATACCTCGCGCCATGACGATCAACGCCGGGCCTTTCGCCGGAACCACCCGACTCAGCTCCCGCCGGCGGGAGGTGGAGCTGGACGCGCTCGCCGCCACCCCGGCCGTCGACCTGCTGGTCGTCGGCGGCGGGGTGACCGGCGTCGGCGTGGCGCTGGACGCGGCCGCGCGCGGACTCCGCGTCGTCCTCGTCGAGGCCCGCGACCTGGCCTTCGGCACCAGTCGGTGGAGTTCCAAGCTGGTCCACGGCGGCCTCCGCTACCTCGCCTCCGGGCGGATCGGCGTGGCCCGGGAGAGCGCCGTCGAGCGCGGCGTGCTGATGACCCGCACCGCCCCGCACCTGGTCCGCCCGCTGCCGCAACTCGTCCCGCTGCTCCCGGGGTTGCTGCGCCCCGGGCAGGCGTCGCTGGTCCGGGCCGGTTTCCTCGCGGGCGACGCGCTGCGGGTGAGCGCGCGCACGCCCGGGGCGGTGCTGCCCCGGATGCGCCGGGTGGACGCCGCCCGGGCCCGCCAACTGGTGCCCGGCGTAAGGTCAGTGGGCCTGGCGGGTGCGCTGGTCGCGCACGACGGTCAACTGGTCGACGACGCACGGCTGGTGGTGGCACTGGCCCGGACGGCCGCGCAGTACGGCGCCACCGTGCTGACCCGGGTCCGGGCGGAGGAGGTCACCGGCAGCTCGGTCCGGCTGGTCGACAGCCTGACCGGGCAGTCCCTGGTCGTCACCGCCGGCGCGGTCGTCAACGCCACCGGCGTCTGGGCGGGCGAGGTCGACCCGTCGATCCGGCTGCGGCCCAGCCGGGGCACCCATCTGCTGGTCGACGCGGCCGCGCTCGGCCACCCCGTCGCCGCGCTCACCGTGCCGGTGCCGGGCTCGACCAGCCGGTTCGTCTTCGCGCTGCCGCAGCAGCTCGGCCGGGTGGCGATCGGGCTGACCGACGAGGACGCGCCGGGACCGGTCCCGGACGAGCCGCAGCCGACCGAGGCCGAGCTCGACTTCCTCCTCGACACCGTCAACGCGGCCCTGGCCACCGAGTTGACCAGGGCGGACGTGCGCGGCGCCTACGCCGGGCTGCGGCCGCTGATCGACACCGGCGGCGGCAGCACGGCGGACATCTCCCGCCGGCACGCGGTGCTGGAGTCCCCGTCCGGGGTGATCACGGTGGTCGGCGGCAAGCTCACCACCTACCGGCGGATGGCCGAGGACGCGGTGGACACCGCCGTCCGCCTGCGCGGCCTGCCGGCCCGCGACTGCTGGACGGCCCGGCTGCCCCTGGTCGGCGCGCCCGGGCACCGGGACAGCCGGCCGGTGCCGGAGGGCGGCGTGCCCGCATCGCTGCTCGCCCGGCACGGCGGCGCGGCCCGTGAGGTCCTGGCGGCGGGCGGCGCCGAGCCGATCGCCGAGGGCATCGACGTGACCCGTGCCGAGATCGCCTACGCGGTGACGCACGAGGGCGCCCTGGACGCCGGGGACGTGCTCGACCGGCGGACCCGGATCGGCCTGGTCGTGGCGGACGCCGCCCGGGCCCGCGCGGCGGTGGAGGAGATCGTGGAGCGGTCCCTGGCGGGGTAGCGGCCGGCCGCGGGGCCTCATCGCCGGGCCCCCGCGGCCGGGCGCCGGAAGGCCGGCCCTCACACCCCGGCCCTCGCCGCCGGGCGCCGGAACGCCCGACCCTCGACGCCGGGCTCACGCCGCCCGGCCTTCAACGCCCGGTGCCGGAACGCCTCACTGCTCGACGCGTTCCGGCACCGGGTGGACGGTGCCGTCCAGGTCGACCGTGCAGGTGAGCGGGTGCTCCGCCGAGCCGGTCCGTTCCAGCCGGACCGAGACCGGCAGCGGGGGATCCTCGGGCAGCCGGACGGCCAGGGTGAGCGGGTAGAGGCCGTGGCCGTGGACGCGGTGGAAGGCACACTCCCGGCCGTCCACCAGCAGTTCGGTCTCGGTGATCCAGCCCGAGCGGACGTTCACGGTGACGGACCGGCCCGCCCGGTCGAGGTGGAAGCTGTACCGGCGGCGCACGGCACCTCCCGCGCGGGGGTCCTGGCCCGCACGGCCAGTCTAGGCCGGACCTCGCGGCGTGGCCGGAGCGCGTGCTCCGCCACCTGGGCGGGGCACCGGGCTCCGCCCACGGCTCCGCCCACGCCCTTCGCGGTCAGACCAGGCGGCCGCCGCCGTCCACGTGCAGGACCGTTCCGGTGACGAACGGGCTGGCCATCGAGAAGAGGACGGCGCGGACCAGGTCGTCCGGGCTGCCGACCCGGCGGGCGGGGTTGCGCTCGGCGACCGCGCGCAGGAACGGCTCCTTGTCGGTGCCCATCCGGTCCCAGGCGCCGCTGTCCACGATGCCGGGGGAGACGGCGTTGACCCGGACCGGGGCGATCTCGACCGCGAGGGCCTGCACCAGGAAGGCCAGCGCGCCGTTGGTGGCGGCCATCACCGTGCGGGCGGGCGCCGGGCGCCAGGCGGCGACGCCGGAGAAGAAGGTGAACGAGGCGCCGTCCGGCCCGTCGGTCGCGGCCTGGCCGGCCAGGTGCTTCGCGAGCAGCAGCGGGCCGACCACCTTGGCCGCGAACGCGCGCTGGACGTCGACGAGTTCGAGTGCGGCGAGCGGGCCGTTGGCGGGCATCGCGGCGGTCGAGACCAGGTGGTCGAACCGGCCGGTCGCGGCGGCGAGGGCGGCGATCGACGCCTCGTCGGTGAGGTCCACGGGGACGACCCGGGACGGGCCGGACAGCTCGCCGGCGGTCCACTCCAGCTTGCGCGGGTCGGGGCCGGCCAGGACCAGTTCGGCGCCGGCCGCGGAGGCGGTGCGGGCGAGCGCGCGACCGGTGTTGGAGCCGGCGCCGACGACCACGACGCGGCGCCCTTCGAGGGCGGCGGGGGCGAGGGCGGGCGCGGTGGCAGGGGAGGTGGCGGTCATGATCGATACTCCGGGAGAAGGGGGGCGGTTTCGTGTTCCACCCTGCGCCGAGCTGCACCGATGCGTCCAAGGCTTGTCTTTTCGCCGAGCCATAAACTCTGTGCATGGCCACTCTCCGACAGCTCGAATACCTGGTGACCGTCGTCGACACCGGTTCGTTCACCCGGGCCGCCGAGCTGCTGCACGTCACCCAGCCCGCGCTCTCCCACCAGGTACGGGCACTGGAGCGGGCCGTCGGCGGGACGCTGCTGGAGCGCCTGCCGCGTGCCGTCCGGTTGACGCCGATGGGCCGGGCGGTGCTCCCGCACGCCCGCGCCGCGCTCGCCGACGCCGAGCGCCTGCGCACCGCGGCCCGTCTCGCGGCCGGTCTGGACGGTGGCGAGCTCGAACTCGCCACCGTCTACTCGATCAGCCTCGGCATCCTGCCGCCGGTGCTGCGGGCCTGGCACCGGCTCCACCCGAAGGTGCGGATCCGGCTGCGCGAGTACGCCCACAACGACGAGCTGCGCGCGGCGATGGCGGCCGGTCAGGCCGACGTCGCGGTCGGTACGCCGCCGCCGGACTGGGAGGGGCCGATCCGGGAGCTGGGCGTCGAGGAGTTCGTGCTGGCGCTGCCGGCCGAACCGGACGCGGTGCCGGCGGGCCGGGTGGTCCGGCTGGCGGACCTGTCCGGGCGCGACTGGGTGCACTACGCGCCGGGCAACGGCCTCGCCGACCTGCTCGACGGGGCGTGCGCGGAGGCCGGGTTCCGGCCGAGGGCCGCGGTGCGGACCGAGCAGACGGCCGCCGCGCCGCTGCTGGCCGCGGCCGGGCTTGGGCCGGCCCTGGTGCCCGCCAACCTCGTCCCGCCGGGCTTCGACGGCCTGGTCCGCCTGCCCGAGCCGCCCGTGCGGCGCCCGCTCGCGGCGTACACCCGGACCCGGCCGGATCCGCTGACGGCGGCCTTCGTCGATCTGCTGGCGCGGCAGGCCTGCCTGCTGCCGCCGCACGTCGCCGAGGTGCTCGCGGGGGCGGCGGCGGCGCCCGGCGAGTAGCGGTGGAGCGGGCCGGCGAAGGGTCGGGAGCACGTCGGGCGGCCGGGGCGCGCGCGGGTGGGTGCCGCCGGGGGCGCACGACGGGGGCGCATCAGGTCGGATGGATTCTCGTGATCTCTACAGTGTTGTAGATTCTTTCGGAGGGAGAGCAACCGAGGAGGGCATCGTGGGAGTTTCGCTGGCCAAGGGTGGCAATGTCTCGCTGACCAAGGAGGCGCCGGGCCTGACCGCCGTCATCGTCGGTCTGGGCTGGGACGTGCGGACCACCACCGGGGCCGACTACGACCTGGACGCGAGCGCGCTGCTCTGCAACGCGCTCGGCAAGGTGGTCTCGGACCAGCACTTCGTCTTCTTCAACAACCTGCGCAGCCCCGAGGGTTCGGTCGAGCACAGCGGCGACAACCTGACCGGTGGCGGCGACGGCGACGACGAGCAGATCAGGGTCGACCTCGACGCGGTGCCGGCCGGGGTGGCCAAGGTGGTCTTCCCCGTGTCGATCTACGACGCCGACGCCCGCCTGCAGAGCTTCGGCCAGGTCCGCAACGCGTTCATCCGGATCGTCAACCAGGCCAACGGCCAGGAGATCGCCCGGTACGACCTCTCCGAGGACGCCTCGACCGAGACCGCGATGGTCTTCGGCGAGCTGTACCGCAACGGCGCCGAGTGGAAGTTCCGCGCCATCGGCCAGGGGTACGCCTCCGGCCTGCGCGGCATCGCCACCGACTACGGCGTCAACGTCTGAGGCGCCAGAGCCACCCCCGGACCGTCGGCGCGCCGGTCCGGGGGTGAAACACGGTGACAATCAGAAGTTCTGACACCCCGTCGGTGGACGGCCGAGCGCGTGGCCGCCGAACCCGCCCGTACCGGCGACCTGTTGGCGCCACCACGCGGTCATCGCGTCCTCGTCCATGGCCGCCCAGTCGGGCGCCCCGGTCACCTGGGCCCGCCCGAGCCGCCGGCCGACCTCGACCATCTCCCGCCCCACCGTGCCGCGTTCGCGGTCGTACGCGGGCAGCAGCTCCGCCCAGGAGTCCGCCGCCCGCCAGGCGTCCTCGAAGGCGCAGGCGTCCTGCACCGCCTTGACCGCGCCGCTGGTGTTGTGCGGGCGGACGACGGTGGCCGCGTCCCCGGCCAGCAGTAGGCGCCCGGCGGTCCGGCGCGGCGCCGCGAGGTCGTAGATCGGCTGGATGAAGGTCCGCTCGCGGGGGGAGAGCGCGACGACCCCCGCCCAGTAGGAGGGAAGGTGCCGCTCGGCCAGCTCGGCCAGTTCCTCGAACTGCCCGCCGGTGAGCGCGCCGGCCGGGACGCTGGTCGGGTCGCCCGGCCGCAGCCAGGCCGGGGTCGGCGCGTAGAAGACGAAGTTGACCTGGGTGGAGCCCGGGGTCAGGCCGGGTATGCGGTAGAGCACCACCTGGCCGCCGGGGTAGCAGACCGTGATCACCTCGTGCTCCGGCCAGAGTGCCGCGCCGCCGGGCAGCCCGTCCAGCAGCCGGGCGTCGAAGCTGCCGCGCCAGCAGACGTAGCCCGCGTACTCGGGCCGGGCCTCGGGGCAGACGGCCTCGCGGACCACCGAGCGGTAGCCGTCGGCGCCGATCACCAGGTCGTACGGCTCGCGTCCGCCGGCCGCGCCGGTCACCCAGGCGTGGTCGGTGCCGGTGCCCGGGGCGCCGGCACCGGAGGTGCCGTTCCCGACGGCGGGGACGGCCTCGCCGAGCCGGAACTCCACACTGTCCGGGGTGCGTTCGCGCAGCGACTGCCAGAGCACGCCCCAGTGGTAGGAGCGGAACGGCATCTCCTGCGCCCAGAGCAGCCGCCCGCGCGGTCCGCCCCCGCCGTCGGGATCGCGCGCCAGCCAGTGCCGTTCGGTCAGCCGGTGCCACCGCATGCCGTCGTCGAGGTGGCCGGCGCTCGCCAGTTCGGCGAAGCGGTCCTCCAGCACGCAGAGGCCGACGCCGCGGTCCTCCAGCCGGCCGGGGCTGCGCTCCAGCACGACCACCCGCTCCGCCCCGCCCCGGGCGGCCGCCCGCGCGAACGCGCACCCCGCGATGCTGCCGCCGACCACGGCTATCGATCCGCCTCGCACAGTCGTCCCCTCCCCGGGGTTCTCCGAACCCCCACCGGTCCCGGGGTTCCTCCGAACCCCCGCCGAGGAGGAACCCTACGCACATCCGGCCCCGAGCTGACGAGTGGTCAGGCAACTTCGGACGCGGCCGGGCGGGGCCGGCCGTCGTCCCCCGGAGGGCGCGTTTATGCAACTAGTTGCATACTCGGCTCCACGTCCCCTACCGTGTGGTAACAACGAGCCGCCGCACGCCGCACAGGAGACGCCGATGAGCACCGACCCCCACCGGGCCCGGAAGCCGTACCCGCACCTGCTGAGCCCGCTCGACCTCGGCTTCACCACCCTCCCCAACCGCGTGATCATGGGATCGATGCACGTCGGCCTGGAAGAGGCGCCGAACGGCTTCGAGCGGATGGCCGCGTTCTACGCCGAGCGCGCCCGCGGCGGCGTCGGCCTGATCGTCACCGGCGGCATCGCCCCCAACGAGGCCGGCCGGCCCTGGGGCGGCGGCGCCATGCTCACCACCGAGGCGGAGGCCGACCGGCACCGCGTCGTCACCGACGCCGTGCACGCCGCCGGCGGCCGCATCGCGATGCAGATCCTGCACTTCGGCCGCTACGCCTACCACCCCGACCTGGTCGCGCCCAGCGCCCTCCAGGCCCCGATCAGCCCCTACGTGCCGAACGCCCTCACCGCCGAGCAGGTCGAGCAGACGATCGAGGACTTCGTCCGCTGCGCCGCCCTCGCGCAGCGGGCCGGCTACGACGGCGTCGAGATCATGGGCTCCGAGGGCTACCTGATCAACGAGTTCACCGCCGCCGCCACCAACCACCGCGAGGACGAGTGGGGCGGCGCCTACGAGAACCGGATGCGCTTCCCGGTCGAGATCGTCCGCCGGGTCCGCGAACGGGTCGGCCCCGACTTCATCCTGGTCTACCGCCTCTCCATGCTCGACCTCGTCCCCGGCGGCTCCACCCTCGCCGAGGTCGTCCGGCTCGCCCAGGCCGTCGAGGCGGCCGGCGCGACCATCATCAACTCCGGCATCGGCTGGCACGAGGCGCGGATCCCCACCATCGCCACCTCCGTCCCGCGCGGCGCCTACGCCTGGGTGACGAAGAAGGTGATGGGCTCGGTCGGCATCCCGCTCGTCACCAGCAACCGCATCAACACCCCCGAGATCGCCGAGCAGTTGCTCGCCGACGGCTGCGCCGACCTCGTCTCGCTGGCCCGCCCGCTGCTCGCCGACCCCGACTTCGTCGCCAAGGCGCGGCGCGACCGCTCCGCCGCCATCAACACCTGCATCGGCTGCAACCAGGCCTGCCTGGACCACACCTTCAGCGGGCAGATCACCTCCTGCCTGGTCAACCCGCGCGCCTGCCACGAGACCGAACTCGTCCTCGCACCGACCAAGCGGCGCAAGCGGATCGGCGTCGTCGGCGCCGGCCCGGCCGGGCTCGCGTTCGCCGTCTCCGCCGCCGAACGCGGCCACGCCGTCACCCTGTTCGACGCCGCCGACACCGTCGGCGGGCAGCTGAACGTGGCCCGGCGGATCCCCGGCAAGGAGGAGTTCGACGAGACGCTGCGCTACTACCGCACCCGGCTGGCCGAGTTGGCGGTCGAGCTGCGTCTCGGCGCACTGGTCGACGCGGAGCAGCTCGCCGCCGAGGGCTTCGACGAGATCGTCCTCGCCACCGGCGTCACCCCGCGCACCCCGGCCGACCTCCCGGGCATCGACCACCCCAGCGTCGTCGGCTACCTGGACGTGCTGCGCGACGGCGCGCCCGTCGGCGAGCGGGTCGCCGTCCTCGGCGCGGGCGGCATCGGCTTCGACGTCGCCGAGTACCTCACCGACCAGGGCGACGCCGCCAGCCTCAACCCGCCGGTGTTCCACCGCAAGTGGGGCATCGACCCGGAGTACCGCGAGCGCGGCGGCCTCACCCGCCCCGAGCCGCCCCGCCCCCCGCGCAGCGTCCACCTGATGCAGCGCAAGGCCACCAAGGTCGGCGCCGGCCTCGGCAAGACCACCGGCTGGATCCACCGCACCGAGCTCAAGCACCGCGGCGTCACCATGGTCGCCGGCGCGAGCTACGAGCTGATCGACGACGCCGGCCTGCACTTCGTCGTGGACGGCGAACGGCAGCTCCTGCCCGTGGACACCGTCGTCCTCTGCACCGGCCAGGAACCCCGCCGCGACCTGGACGCCGCCCTGCGCGAGCTCGGCATCACCCCCCACCTGATCGGCGGCGCCGACGTGGCCGCCGAACTCGACGCCAAGCGCGCCGTGAAGCAGGGCACCGAACTGGCCGCCACGATCTGACGGGGGCGGGTGCTCCGGTGGGATCTAGGATCGGGGCATGTCCCTGCCGCACGCCATCCTGACCGCCCTGCTGGAGAAGCCGTCCTCGGGGCTGGAGCTGACCCGGCGGTTCGACAGGTCGATCGGGTTCTTCTGGTCCGCCACCCACCAGCAGATCTACCGGGAGCTCGGCCGGCTGGAGGCGGCCGGGCTGATCCGGGCGCTCCCGCAGGACGGTCCGGCGCGGGGGCAGAAGAAGGAGTACGACGTCCTGCCCGCCGGCCGCGCCGAGCTCGAACGGTGGACGGCCGGCGGGGACGACCCGAAGGCCGTCCGCGAGCCGCTGTTGCTGCGGCTGCGCGCGGCGGCGGTGGTCGGCACTGCCGGGCTCGACGCCGAGCTGGCCCGCCACCTCGCGCTGCACCGTGCGCAGTTGGCCGACTACCGGGAGATCGAGCGGCGGGACTTCCCGTCGGGCCGGGCGGCGGAGGGTGGCCGGCCCGCCGAGGGCGACGAGCCGGCCGACGGGGACCGGCTGCGGCACGCCGTACTGCGGGCCGGAATCGGGTTGGAGTCCTTCTGGGTGGAGTGGCTCACCGAGACCCGGGCCGCCCTGCCCGCAGACCCGTCCCGTCCTGGCCTCCCTACGGCCTGACCTGCGACGATGTCGCGTGGGCGGGCGCGGCCGCAGGCCCGGTGGGACACTGAGTGCCTGTCCCTGCCCGACTCCCGATCGGGGGCCGTATGTCTCACCCGAGGCCTCTCCTCGCCCTCACCGCCGCAGCCGTGGTCACCGTGCTCACCTTCGGGGCGGCCGGTATCGCCACCGGCTCCGCGGCTCCGTCGGCCGTGACGATCCGGGCGGCCGCGCCGGCCGGCCAGCTCCCCACGGCCGACCAGCTGAAGGCGGCCCTGCTGAGCAACACCGAACTCGGCCCGAACTTCTCCGAAGTCCCGGTCGCCGACAGCCCGACGGCGGCGGGCGGCGCCTCCCCGGTCGCCGGCTGCGACGCGCTCCGCGCCCTGCTGAACGGGAACGAATCCGGGCCGTCCTCTCAACTGCCGCACCAGGAGATCGAGTTCGACGGCCCCGACGGCAACCCGATGCTGACCGAGTCGCTCACCGCCGAGGACGCCACCCAACTCACCAGCGACCTCACCGTGGTGTCCGACGCGTTCACCGACTGCCACAGCCTCACCTTCAACGACGGGACCGACGCCTCCGTGACCTTCACCGTCACCCCCGTCACCCTGGGCGACCGCAAGGACGCCCCCGCCGTCCGTCTCGACGGCACCCTCGCCGGCGTCCCGCTCAGCGGCTACCTCGCGGTCGAACGCTTCGGCACCGTCGCCCTCTCCTACGGCTTCTACCAGCGCGACGACCCCTCCTCCCAACTCGCCTCCCTCTACTACCGCGCCGCCGTCGCCAAGGCCGAACGCACCCTCGGCACCGCCGCCGGCACCGCCACCGCCCCACCCGCCTCGGTCTGACCCCCTCGACAACGACGAACGGCCCCCTCCCGAGCACCACTCGGGAGGGGGCCGTACGCGTGCGCCTCAGGGCTCAGCGCGTCTGAGCCTCGAAGTACCAGCGCTGGTTCGGAGCGCCGTTGCACTGCCAGACCCCGAGCGCGGCCCCGTTGCCGGTGTTCCACCCCGGCAGTTCGAGGCAGGTGGCGGAGTCCGGGTTGTACAGCGAACCGTCGTACTGCCGCACCCAGGTCTGCGTCGTGGGGTCACCGCAGGGCTGGACCGTGACGTTGCTGCCCCAGTGCGCGGGCTCGTCCTTGGTGCCGAGGCAGCGATCGGTGCCCGGGACCTTCAGCTGGTTCTTCTCGGTCAGCGTGAAGTGCTGGTTGTCGCCGTTGTAGCAGTCGTGTACGGCGGCGTAGGCACCGAGACCGCCGCCCCAGTTGTCGACGCACTTGCCGGGGCTGTAGGCGCTGTGGATCTGCACACTGGCGGCGGTGGTGGCCAGGGCGTTGACCTGCTGGTCGGTCAGCGCGTACGGGTAGAGCCGGACGTCGCTGATCGCGCCGCTCAGTCGATCGCTGGGGCCGGGGTAGCGGGAGGTGACATCGCCGCCGATGTTCACCGTGCCGTTGGTCTTCCAGACTCCGGGGATGTTCGCGGAACCCGCCGCCCGGCCGTTGACGAAGAGCGTCGCGACACCGGTGCCGGCGTTGTACGTCCCCACCAGGTGGGTCCAGACACCGGTCAGCGGCGACGGCCGAGCGCCGTCGTCCACCACCGCGTAGTAGGTGCCGGTGTGGTAGTTGTCCGATTCCGGGAAGACGAAGGCCCACTTGCCGAACTGGGCCGAGTACTGGAGGTAGAAGGGGCTCCGGTCCTGGCCGGCCAGCGAGACGACGGTCTGGTAGTCGTTGGTGTTGTCGAGCTTCGCCCAGGCGGCCACGGTGTAGCTCTGCGTGGTGTCCAGACCGGGCTTCTCGGCGGTCGGGCCGACCGGAGCGGTCGACCGGTAGACCTTGGTGCCGTCGAAGGCGGTGGCCTTGTTGGCCGCACCGTTGTGATCGGTGGTGCGCGCGATGTTCTCCTTCGGGTACAGCGCGTTGGTGTCACCGGTGTCGCCGCCGCTGCGGCCGTCCAGCGCCCACCAGAGCGGATTCACCCCGGTGTCCCCGATCGTCTCGGGGCCGACCTGCCAGGCGAAGCCGGCGTTGGCGGTGCCAGGGTCGGTCGTCTGTCCCCACCACACGTCGATCCGGCCCTCCGCGGTCTTGCCCCACAGCGTCGGGTGGCCGGATCCGGTGAGGTCACCGTCGGAGCCCAGGACCGGCCAGCCGTCCACCGGCACCGCGCCGATCTTCGCGGTGGTCGCGATCTGGGTCAGCGTCGGCACCGTCAGGGGTGCACCGTTGTCATCGAGGACCGGCTGGCCCTGGTCGTTGGTGGCGACCACCGTACCGGTGGTGAGGGTGTAGGCGAACAGGTCGCCCTGTGCCCCGTCGGCGGCCGTCCGCAGGTTGCGCGCCCACAGGCCGGGGTGGCCCTGCTTCGCCCAGTCGCCGGGGGTGATGAGCTCCTTGTCCTTCCACCCGGAGGCTGCCAGCCGGACCGGCTTGCCGAGGGTGTTTGTCCCGGTGGCGGGGTAGTACCAGAGCGCGGCGTCCGCCCCGTTGTCGGTGCTCTCGACGGTGAGCAGGCCCGTCCTGTTCCTGAACTTCAGGCCGGCGTCGAGGTCGGTGTGCACCGGGTCCCCCAGAGCGGCTATCCGCAGGGTGGTGGACCAGTTCGCGGCGTTGTAGCCGGCCGCCGTGTACCAGGCGCAGGTCTCCGTCGCCGTCACCACGCACTGCGGTTTGGTGAGCTTGGCCTTTGAGTTGATCCGTCCGACGACGTTGTCGTTGTTGGGGTTGCCGTAGACCCAGAGGTTGGTGTCCCCGGGAGCATGGGCGATGACGTCGTCCACGTTGTGCCCACCGGTCAGGGTGCCCCGGTGGGTGAGCTGGATGTTGTTCCAGCCCTGCCCCGTCGGCGAGTCCGCCGCCGTGGCGGCGACCGCCACGGCCGGACTGGTGGCGTGGGGGTTCCCGGGCGCGTTGTAGGTGCGCAGGTAGCCGGACTGATCCGGGGTGAGGATGTCCGGTGCGCTGTCACCGGTGAGGTCGCCGAAGGCCGGCGGAGGTCCGTCCGGATTCCACGGGACGTAGAAGGCGTACTGGGCGATCGGCGACACGTTGCTCGCGTTGTCCATCACCTGGAGGTAGAGGATGTTGGTCCCCCAGTGCGTCGGAAGGACGCCGATGCCGCCCTGGGGGAACGAGGCGCCGCAGGACCAGCTCGCGCCCGCCAGCTGTGGGTTCCACGACCAGCGGGCACAGACCAGACCGGAGGGGGAACCGCCGTTCGGCGCCGCGTCGGCCGCGGTGAACGGGACGACGCCCCACTCACCGGAGCGCTTCTTGGAGACCTGGCCGTTGCCGGAGGGCGGGAACTGGTTCGCCAGGTCGGCCTCGGACAGCTGGCTGTAGACGTTCGGGACGCTCAGCGTCGGCGGCGTGAGGTCGATGCCGAACCGGCACGTGGGCGTCGACTCGGACTTCGCGTCGATCAGGGTGTCGTAGGACTGGGCGCCCCACCCGTAGACGTGGCCGTCCGTGAGCACGGCGGGCGGCACCGGGAAGCCGGCGACCCCTCCGTTGGGGACCTCCTCCGAGTTGCCGCTCGCCACGTCCGGCGCGCCGGGCAGTGAGTAGTCCCAGATGTGGGTCCAGGACCTGAGCGTGTTCTGTATCGGGCTGTGCACGTTGACGTTCAGCGAGACGTTGCCGTTGAACCCGGCCGAGGAGTTCATCCAGCCCAGGGAGGAGCCGTCGCAGCCCTGGTTGGTGGTCCGGGGATCGGCGGTGCTGGGGGCCGGCCAGGCGTTCGGATTGGTGGGGGTCTCGGGGTAGCGGTCGTACTCGACCACGACGACCGGCCGGTAGTCCATCCGCTTGAACGCGAGCTTGTTCTGCTCGTCCCGGGCGAAGAGGCCGAAGGTCAGCGAGTCCCGCGACGGTGCGTAGTTCTGGTAGGCGGAGGTGACGTCGTAGTCGAACTGGAGGTTGTCGTGGCAGCCGTTGCCGCCGGATCCGGCCACGTCGGTGGAGCCGACCCGGTCGCCGACGACCGCCGGGGGGTTGGACCAGGTGGTCCCGTTGTCGATCCCCCCGGTCAGGTACAGGTCCACCGGGTACTTGTTGGTGCAGGAGTGGTCGGCGGACTCGTACTCCCAGACCGACATGGTCGCCCGGTGGATGTAGATGTCGTTGTACCAACGGGTATCGAACTGGAAGTAGGAGCGTTCGACACCCTTGACGGTCTGGTACCCCTGGTAGCCCACGCCGGGGTGGTCGTACGCCTGGCCGGTGGCAGTCGTCTTCAGGTAGTTGGAGTCATAGGGATGGCCCGACTGCGTCCACGTCCAGGCGTTTCCCTCGCGCCGGTCGTACTGCCAGACCGGGTCGATGAACCAAGGGCCCTGGCCCTGGCCGAGGACGGACCGGTCGGGGACCACCTCGATGCCGTCCGCGGTGGCGGTGGTGGCCATGGTGGCGACCTTCGCGTCGACGCCCGGTCCGTCCGCGGTGCTCGTCCGGGGCGACTTTCCAGGTGTGCCGGAGTCCGCGCCGTCCACGCCTGCGGCGGCCCGCGCGGACTTGCCGGCCGGGGGAGCGGCCGCGGTGGAGCTGTCCCAGATCCGGGGAGCTGGAGCATGCCAGGCGACGGTTCCGTCCGTCGCGCTCGCGGTGAGGTTGTTGGCCGCGTCCGCCTTCACCGTCACGCCCTTGGTGGTGGTGCCGAAGCGGACCTTCTGGAGCTTCGGGTCGGTCGCCGCCTCGGGGGTCTTGACGATGAGGACGGTGCTGAGACCGCCGGTGGCGGACGCGGTCACTTTCAGGTCGACGCCGGGGGCGACCTCCGGGTAGACGAGGCCGTCGCCGTCCTCGTCCACGGTGGGTGTGGTGAGCGGGAACGGCGACTGGATGGCGAGCGTCTCGCCCGCCGGGCTGCTCAGCGTGCCGAGCGGTCCGGGGCCGCCGCCCGAGAGATGGACGCCGGACGCCGCGACCCTGGGCCGGTACCCGCCCGCCGGGTCGGCGACGAGGGTCGCGTCGAGCTTGGCCCAGGTGCCGTCCGGCTGCTTCGCCCGCTGCTGGTCGGCGTGCTGGCTGCGGGAGAGGTGTCCCTGCGGGGTGGCGACGGTCTCGCTGAACGCATCGGTCAGCTCCGGCACCGGGACGGGCTTTCCGGTCGCCTTGGCGCGGGCGGCCGCTCTGTTGGCGGCAGCGGACACGGTCTTCTCGTCGGCCCGCTTGGCGTCGGCCTCGGCCATGATCGCGGAGAGGCCGGGCGAGGAGCTGGTGGGCGGGGCCGGTGTCGGCGCGGAGGCCGGTGCGGCGAAGGCGACCGGTGCCCCCGAGGTCAGGGCGAGGAGAAGGCCGACGGCAGCGGCGACGGACCGCCGGGACGAGTGGTCGGAAGAGCGCGCGCCGGAGCGAGCTCCGGGCGGAGCGGCAGGCATGGTGAGTCCCCCACGGAAGTGTCGGATCAGCTGCGCGTGGAAGATCTGTGAAGCTCACGCGCAGAGGCTGCTAGCAAGCTGTCGCAGAGGGTGACGGTTCGTCAACCGATTATTCGTACGGGTGTCCGATTTGCAGAGTGGCTCCCGATTACTCATCGTGTGAGGTCAGTCACTCAGGTGATAGGTCGACAATTTGCTCGACCGGAGGGCAGTCGAGGGCCTAGCCTCCGCCACAGTCATCCATCCGTACCCGATGCGTGGTGCGGTTGAGCCTGTGGGGGGTCGAGGTGTCAGTTCGTCATGTCCGTTTCTCCTGGGTGATCGGGAGGGGGAGTCCGTCACCGGGGAGGCGGAAATCCCGGGTGGCCCTGGTGAGTTCGCTGGCGATCCTGGGTGCCCTGGTTTCGCCGATGGCGCCGGCACTCGCCGCGCCGTCGGCGGACGGGAACAAGGACCGGATCTGGTCGCCGCCGAACACCCCGCTGCCGAAGACGGCATCGGTGCCCGGCAGGGCCGAGAAGCCCAAGGTGGTGCCGCCGGCCACCGGTTCGCCGAACTGGGTCCCGCCGAAGGCGCCGCCGCCTGCTCCGCACGGTGCCGCACTGGCGACACTGGATACGGCTCCGCCCGCGGGTTCTGTCACGACGCGTACGGATGCGGGCGGTGCCGAGGTCCGCGAGCCCGCCGCCGGCGCGTCCCGGCAGGCGGGCGACCTGCCGGTCTGGCTCGCGCCGCTGGCCCCGGACGTGGCCGCGACGAAGGGCGCGGAGAGCGCTGCCGCCGGTGACACGGCGGCGACCGCGACGTCCGTTCGCGTGGACGTGGCGGAGGCCAAGGCGGCCGACGGGCTCGGCGTGCAGGGCACCCTGCTGGCCCTCTCCCGCAGCGGGCGGGCCGAGGCGGCCAAGGTCCGCGTGGAGCTCGACCTCGGCGGCGTCGGATTCGGCGGTGACTTCGCCGAGCGGGCGCGCCTCGTCGCGCTGCCGGCCTGTGCGCTGACCACACCCGAGGTGCCGAGCTGCCTGGTTCGCACCCCGGTGCCGTCCCACTACGACACGCAGGCCAAGCGGCTGATCGCGGACGTCGAACTGCCGGCAGTGGAGGGATCACTGACGGCGCAGGAGCAGAGTGCGGCGAAGTCCGCCGCACCGGCGACGTCGGCAGCGATGGCACCGACGGTCCTGGCGACCGAGGCCGCACCCTCCAGTGGCACGGGTACCTACAGCGCGACCTCGCTCTCGTCGAGCCAGGCGTGGACGGCCGGAAGCTCCTCGGGCTCGTTCAGCTACAGCTACCCGATCCAGTCGCCGCCGACCCTCGGCGGAGCGGCACCTCAGCTCGCGCTCGGCTACGACTCCGCCTCAGTGGACGGCCGGACGGCCTCCACCAACTCCCAGGCCTCGTGGATCGGTGACGGCTGGGACCTCAGCTCCGGGTTCGTGGAGCGCTCCTACAAGGCGTGTGCCAAGGCCGGGATCGCGGGATCCGGCGACCAGTGCTGGGGCGGCGCCAATCTCACGCTGTCGCTCGGCGGCCACTCCGGTGAACTCGTCCCGCACGACGCCTCGTGCGTGAACACGGATGCCCGGTTCGAGCAGTCCAAGTGCAAATGGCGGCTGAAGAACGACGACGGCACCAAGGTCGAGTTCCTCACCGGCGCCGCCAACGGCACCTGGAACGAGTCGTACCTGAAGGTCACCGACACCTCGGGCACGGTCTACTACTTCGGCCTCAACCAGGTGCCCACCGCAGCGGGCGCGCCGAGCCGGACCGGGCCGGAGAGCAAGTCGGCCTGGACGGTGCCGGTCTACTCGCCGAACGCCGGTGACCCCTGCTACGACTCGGCCAAGGGCAAGGGCTCCTGGTGCCAGATGGCGTGGCGCTGGAACCTCGACTACGTCGTCGACACGCACCACAACCTGACCACCTACACCTACGCACCCGAGACCAACTGGTACGCGCGAGGTGGCGGTCAGAACCCGGGCGCGGGGGTGAACACCCAGTACACCCGTGGCGGCACGCTCGCCTCGATCGGCTACGGCCAGCTGGATGCGGACCAGATCGCCGCCGGCGGCAGTTACCTGCCCGCTTCGAAGATCGAGTTCGAGACGGGGGAGCGGTGCCTCGGCGCTTCCTGCGACCCGTCGCAGCGCACCTCGGCGAACGCCACCAACTGGCCGGACGTCCCGCTGGACAAGCAGTGCGCCCAGTCGGGAGTCTGCTCCAACTCCGGTCCGAGCTACTGGTCTACCAAGTGGCTCAACACGATCACCACCAAGGTCCGTTCCGGCGGTTCGTACCGTCCGGTGGACAGCTACCAGCTCGCCCACAGCTTCATGAAGCCGCAGAACTCGACCGAGGACACCGCGATCCCGTGGCTGGCGTCGGTCCGCCGGGTCGGCAAGGACACGTTCAACAGTCCTGAGGAGAAGGGCCTCCCGGAGGTCACCTTCGCCAGCGCGTTGCTGCCCAACCGCGTCGACGGCCTCGTCCCGGCGCGCCCGCGGTACAACCGTCCGCGCATCGAGGTCATCACCACCGAGACCGGCGGCACCATCTCCGTCAAGTACGCGCTCGACTCGTGCTCGCGCACCGCCGGCCGGATGCCGGCGTCCGCCGACAGCAACACGATGAGCTGCTACAACGTGAAGTGGTACGACACCGGCATCAAGGCGACCGCCGATGACTGGTTCCTGCGCTACCCGGTCGAGACCGTCACCGTGGACCCGAACGGCAACCTCGTCCAGGGCTCGGTCCCGAAGACCACCAGCTACACGTACGGCAAGGCCGCGTGGCACCGCAACGACGGCGCCCTGGTCGACTCCGACTACCGGACGTGGGACCAGTTCCGCGGTTACGCCAGCGTGACCGCCGTGACGGGCTCCGGTACGGACGGCGCCAAGTCGAAGTCCGCCACGTTCTACTACCAGGGCATGGACAACGACCTCAAGGCGAACGGCTCGCCGAAGACCGCGAGTGTGGCCGGTCCGAGGAGCGGTGCCCAGGCCGACAAGGACTGGCTCGCTGGCCGGGTGCTGGAGTCGGACAGCTACACCGACGCCGACGCCGCGGATCCCGTCGGCTACACGGTGAACACCAGCTCCGGAGAGGCCTCGACCGCCACGCACAAGCGCACCGGCCTGCCGGACCTGGAGGCCCGCTACGCGGCCACCACGTCGACCGCCGTCAGTACGGTGAAGACCACCGGTGGCACCCGCACCACCTCCACGGTGACCAAGACCGACAAGGACCACAACAACCGGGTCAAGTCCTCGCTCAGCACGGCCGACGGGACCCCTGACATCTGCACCCGCACCGATTATGCGGTCGCGAGCGACCCGCAGATGACGGGGCTGGTCGCGGAGGTGCTGACCATCTCCGGCGCCGATGCCTGTGCCGCCACGGCGACCGCGGCCAACACGGTCTCCGGTACCCGCGCCTTCTACGACGGCGCTGCCTACAAGGTGGCGGGCGACAAGGGCGAGGCCACCGGCAGCCAGGTGCTCGACCGCTATGACGGCTCGGGTACGGCCCAGTACGTGACCAGTGGTGCCAGCACCTACGACGCGTACGGCCGCGTGGCCACCGTCACCGACCCGACGGTCTCGGACGGTTCGAATCCCAAGGGCGCGGTGGTGACCACCTCCTACAGCTCCGCCAATCCGGGCGAGCTGCCGAACCGTACGGTGACCGGGACCCCGGCGCCGGCCGGCGCTCCGGACGCGGGCGGCCGGCGTGAGACCACGGTGACGGTGAACCCGGCCCGAGGGCTGCCGATCATCACGACCGATCCCAACGGCCGCAAGGTCACCCAGTCCTATGACGCACTGGGCCGCCTCAAGGCCGTCTGGACGCCCGGCCGGGACACGACCCTGAGTGCCAACTTCACCTACGACTACGCGGTCAACGGCACCACCGCACCGTCCACGATCAGCAGTAAAACGCTGCGATCCAGTGGCCAGTACGGCACCGCGACGCAGATCATCGACGGCCTCGGCCGGGTGATCCAGACGCAGAACCCTCCGGCAATCTCCGCCTACCACGGGCGTCTGATCACCGACACCTTCTACGACTCGCAGGGCCGTGCCAACCAGGCCTACAACACCTACTACGAGGACACCAACGGGCCCGGCACGGTCCGGTGGGCCCCGGACGGTGCGATGGTGCCGAACCGGACCGCCACGCAGTTCGACGGCATGGGCCGCCCGGTCAGTACCCAGTTCATCGCCCTCGGTGTTCTGCAGTCGACCACCACCACCGCCTACCCGGGCGCTGACCGGGTCGACGTGAGCCCTCCCGCCGGGGCCACCGCGACCAGCACCGTCACCGACGGTCGTGGCCGTACGTCCCAGCTGTGGCAGTACCGGACGCCGGGCGCGACCGGCAACCCGGCCGACGCGGACGTCACCACCTACACCTACACGCCGAGCGGCTCAGCCGCGACGCGGGTGGATTCGGCGGGAAACACCTGGAGCTACGGCTACGACCAGCGCGGCCGCCTGGTCCGCGCCGACGACCCGGACACGGGTGTGTCCACCCGCAGTTACGACAGCGCGGGCCGGCTCGCGTCCACGACCGACGCGCGCAACCAGACCGTCGCGCTCACCTACGACCTGCTCGGCCGCAAGACCGGTACCTACGACGGCACGGTCGCCCCAGCCAACCAGTTGACCGGCTACACCTACGACACCGTGGCGAAGGGCCAGGCGGCATCGTCGACCCGGTACGTGGGCGGTGCGAGCGGTGCGGCGTACAGCAAGAGCGTCACCGGGCTGGACGTGGCCTACCGGCCGACCGCGACCACGGTCACGCTTCCCGGTAGTGAGGTCGGCAGGACCGGTCAGGCGACCTTCGGCTACCAGGCGGTCTACGACGAGATCACGGGTGCGCTGATCTCGGAGAGCCGCGCCGCAGCCGGAACCCTGGCCGACGAATGGATCACCTACCACTACGAGGACTACGGGCTGCTGCACGATCTGGGCGGTGCCGGGACGACCTACCTCCGCCAGTCCGACTGGGACGCCTACGGGCGTAACATCCGTTCCACGATGAACCCGTGGGGCACCCAGATCGTCGCCACCAACACCTACGACGAGCCGACCGGCCGCCTGCTGAACCAGTACGTCGACAAGCAGACGGCAGGGACCGGCTCCGTACAGAACACCGCCTACGCCTACAACCAGGCCGGCCAGATCACCGCGATCAGGGCGATCCCGAACAACACCCCGGCTGCGACCGACCTGCAGTGCTTCAGCTACGACTACCTGGGCCGCCTCACCACCGCGTGGAGTGACACCGGGCAGCTCAACCAGCCGACTCCGTCGCTCGGCGGACAGGGGTCCTGCGCCAACTCGACGCCCACCAGCGGTGCCACCGCGCCCGCGAAGACCACCGTGGGAGGCAGTGCCGCCTACTGGCAGGAGTACGGCTACGACCTGGCCGGCAACCGCACCGAGCTGGTCAATCACGACCCGGCCGGCGACCCGGGCAAGGACCTGAAGGTCGATCAGACCTTCCCGGCCCCGGGCGGCCGGAATACGCCCACCGCCGCCGCCGGCACGGGTGGCGGCACCGGTGGTCCGCACGCGCTCGCAACCGGTAGGTCCACCTTCGGCGTCGCAGTCGGTGTGCAGGGAACGGACGAGTACGACGCGGCCGGCAACACCACGAAGATCAACAACCCGGGCGGCAGCAAGGACCTCAAGGCAGGGTTCGTGCTCAACTCCGGTGAGTCGGTGCGCTCCAACAGCGTCCAGCTCGCCATGCAGCCGGACGGCAACCTGGTCCTCAGCTCGCTGCGCACCGGGAAGGCGATCTGGTCCACCAACACCCAGGACCACCCGGGTGCCTGGGCGACCATGCAGGACGACGGCAACTTCGTCGTCTACGACCCGCAGCGCGTCCCGCTCTGGTCCTCCAAGACCTGGGTCGGCAACAACAGCGGCTACTTCGCCAAGGTGCAGGACGACGGCAACTTCATCGTCTTCACGTCGAGCTGGCAGGCCAAGTGGAGCAGCTCCACCTGGAACGCCGTCGACGCCGCCAACGCCACCACACTGACCTGGGACGTCGAGGGCAAGCTCGCCTCACTCACCCAGGGCTCGGCCACCACGTCGTACCTCTACGACGCGGACGGCAACCAGCTCGTGCGCCGCAACCCGGGCAAGGTGACGGTCAACCTCGGCGGCGGCGACGAACTCTCGTACGACACCAGCACCGGGACCAGCACCGGTGCGCGCTACTACAGCATCCCCGGCGGAATCACCCTGGTCCGCGAGGGCCCGGGCAAGCTGGCCTACCAGTTCTCCGACCACCACGGCACCAGCTCCCTGTCCATCGAGTCCGCGACCACCAACGAGACCCGCCGCACCTTCGACCCCTTCGGCGCCACCCGCGGCCCCGGCTCACTCGCCACCCCCTGGTCCGGCGACAAGGGCTACGTCGGCGGCCTCAAGGACGACGCCACCGGCTTCACCAACCTGGGAGCGAGGCAGTACCAGCCCGGCACGGGCCGCTTCCTCAGCCCGGACCCCATCCTCGACGCCGGCGACCCACTTCAGTGGAACGCCTACGCATATTCAGACCAGGACCCTGTCAACAACTTCGACTCCACCGGGCTCCAGTGTGTGCATGGCGCGCCGGGTGGAGGGAAGGATGGTAGGTGCGCTGGAACGATGCTCGATACCGATGGTGTGATTGGTGATAATACTAATAATTGTGGCGTGCAGGCCTGCCAGGAAGAGGCCGAGCGAATGAAGCAGCTCGCGCTTGACACCGGGCGCTGGAACACTGATCCGCGCGGAAACGTCTATGTGTCGAGGAGGCCGCTGGCGCAGCGGGCCAAGGATCGCGCAACAGCGCTCGCGAAGGGGGAGGGAAGGTTTGCCTCGGCGGAGCGTTTCACATTCGACAAGATGAAAAGCAATCAGAGTTCCGGGGAATTTAATGGAATCTCTGATGCTCTCTCTGGTGGTGGTCTTGGTGATCCGATTTCGGCTGCGGGCGCAAAGGCCGCAGCTTTCGTTCGCTGGACAGATCTGGTGTGGTCGGGCCGCAAATGGGACTACAAAGTTGACCTAAAGAAGAATCTGAAGCTGTCGTCTCCTGAAGATTTCTACTTCAAGCTCCCTGGGAAAAGTGAGGAGGTCAGCTATGACATTTGGGCAAATATCCACTACGGATATCTAGGTCGTGCCGCCGGATTCAGTGGAGATGTGCTCGAACGGGGTGCCAAGGTTCCCATACCTGGCGTCGGCAGGACGGATAAGGGGGATGAAATAACCGTTAGGGCTGGAATTTCCCTCTACGATAAGTACGGCCCCGATATCACCTTCGAGCAGTTTCATCTCGGAGTGATGGATGTAGTGGACCAGCTGTCCAAGGCGGGCGCCGACCAGTGGCGTCCGATTAATGACAAGTAGAAGGTTCCTGGTTACCTAGTCGGCGCTGGCGCCGGTCGGCACCGCTGCTGCCGGCGGCGCCAGCGCCGTCCTAACTTACTCGCCCGGCGCGGCGTGTTGGCTTCGGAGGAATTGGATGGGAAGTTTTAAAGTCGGCTGCGGAGGGCTGGCCATATCCGGTCTGGTATCATTCTGGCTAGTTTCAATATTGGCTAACCAGACTGCGTCCTGTGCCGATGGGATCGACGCCGGCCCTCGATTTGCGCTCGCCGTTTTTCTGCTCTTCTTCTTTGTTGTCCAATCGGTGGCTGGAATTTCGGCATCTTTCCTCTCCGTGAAGACCGGGTTGTCGGCCAAGTTTAGTGATCCTGAGCTCTTCATATTCTGCTCAACGGTGCTGGGGATACTGGCAGCAGCGGGTTTCGAGATGTGGCTCTTCTATCCATCGGACGTCGATCTCGGATGCTGAGCTGGGAATATTGTCGTTCCTTGTGTATTGGGTTCAATGGGCCGCTGATGAATATTTTTGGTTTTTGGCTCGCCCATCGAGGCATCTAAGGAAGAGATTGTCGGGGAGTTGGGTCAATGGGGGGACGTGACTCGGTTTTCAAGTCTCGTGTCGGGCGAGTGATTTCGATAGCAGCTGCCGTGCTGGTTGTCATGGGGATCTGTCTATGGAATATTCCCCTGATGGGGCAGTGGCGGGCGGACGGGTCGGTTTCGGACCTTCTTCTTGAGTCACCGGTCTCTGAAGGGCCGTGGCAGAGGCGGGAAGATCGGGATCCCGGTGCTCCCTATATGCGAGGGCTGGACGAGCGGCAGGAACGTTCCTTCGTGCGAGATGCTTCGGATCCGTCAAAGGGGAGGGTGAGCCAGACGGTCATGCGGTTCGGTTCGCCGACGTGGGCGTGGCTCGTGTTCCGGTCTGGTGGCCTCAAGAGCCGGTACTCGCGCTATGGTCAGGTTGAACCGATCTCTGTGCCCGGCAGCCGGAGTGCCGATGATCAAGAATACGCCTGCCTTCTGTCGGAGGGTGCCGAATGCCAGAAGTGGGGTATGTGGCTGAGGTATGGACAGTATCTTGTCGAGGTCGTGGGCATTGAGGAGTCATCGATTGACGGGGCCGCCGAGAGCATGCGACAGCTGGCGGGAAAGGTCGATCTAGAAATGCGCGACTGACGTCGATACGTGTCGAATATCGGTCGGGTTCCTTCGTTGACCGCCCGCTCCCTCTTGGGGGCGGGCGGTCAACGGTGTGTTACTCGGATGGTTCTGGGGCGGGCGAGTGCCGTGCCGGCGGGTTGTCGATGACGTACCGCGATGGGGGGCGACAGCACGGAAGTCGGCGTGGACGCGCATGCCGATCGCGTGGAGGTCGGCGCGCCAGTCTCCGGTGAGTGCCAGGCCGTGCTGGGCGCGGCCGATGAGTCGTCGGCGACGGCCAGCAGCAGGTCGTCGGTGTCGTGGAAGTGCCGGCAGACCGCACTACAGTCGGGCTGGCGCGGGACGTCGACGCTCCGGGTCGTCGATTTTGATGCAGGGGGTTCCAGGATGAAGTTCGCAATGAAGCTGTCCGGTGCGTCTTTGCTCTGCGCATCGATTGGCTCCTGGGGTGACGTCCGCCGTGACGGCGCCGCGGCAAGCGATCATGTAGTGCCCGGAGCAGGCCCTTCCCGTCCGATGTTCGACGGGCTCCCCCGGCTCGGCGGGCAGGCCGCACGTCGAGCCGGTCGTCCGGCGCACCTGGCGGGCGTTGGCGACGTCGCTCTGGTGTCGGGTCGGACGGTCAGTGTTCGCGCCGCGACGGCGGTTGCTCCTCCTGCCCCCGCAGGCGGGCGGCTACGGCTTCCAGGAGGAGGTCGAGGGCGAAGGGGTAGCCGCTGCGGTCCATGTCGGTGATGAGGAGGGGGGCGGTGGCGGCGATGTTGGGGTGGGTGGCGGGGGCGAGGCGGCCGTAGCGGACGCGCCAGACGGCGAGGTCGGCGGCGCGGGCCGGGGGTGGGAGGGCGAGGGCGGCGGCGTCCTGGGCGGCGAAGGCGAGGGCCTGGTCGATGAAGGCGTGGTAGATCCGGACGGCCTCGTGGTCGGGGAAGCCGGCTGAGCGGAGCACGCCGAGGATGGTCTCGACGGCCCGGGTCTCGTGGTCGCGCCCGGTGGTGCGGTGGGCGGCGAGCTGGGCGGCCTGGGGGTGGGCCAGGTAGGCGGCGTGGACGCGCATGCCGATCGCGTGGAGGTCGGTGCGCCAGTCGCCGGTGAGGGCGAGGCCGTGCTGGGCGCGGCCGATGAGTTCGTCGGCGACGGCCAGCAGCAGGTCGTCGGTGTTGTGGAAGTACCGGTAGACCGCGCTCGGGTCGGCGCCGAGGGCGGCGCCGAGGCGCCGGACGGTGAGGGCGGCCGCGCCGTGCTGGCCGATCAGCCGCAGGGCGGTGGCCACGATGACCTGCTCGGACAGCACCGTGCCCTGCTTGGTCGGTTTCCGGCGCCGCCGTTGCGGTTCGGGGACCACGCGTTCCGTCATGGCGGGGAGCCTAGGGCATCGCGCCTTATGACAACAGCATTGACGTGCGACCGGGGCGAGGCTTTCATGGCCGCCACGGCCAGGACAGCTACCGGCCGCCACCCCTTCCCCCCCACGATCAAGGCGGTGATCCGTTGGCAACGACGGTCAAGGACTCCGGCGACACCCCGAGAGCCGGCGCGCCCACCCCCGAGGGCCCGCTGCCCAAGTCCGTCGGCGTGGTCGGCGGCATCGTCCTCGCCGCCTCAAGCACCGCGGCGACCAGCAGCATCGGCATCGGGCTCGGCCTGATGGCGGGCGTCGTCGGCCTGCACCTGCCGGCGATCATGCTGCTGGCCTTCCTCCCGGTGCTCGGCATCGCCGGCGCTTACGGGCGGCTCAACCGCGTCGACCCGGACTCCGGCAGCAGCTACACCTGGGTCGGCCGGGTGCTCAACCCCTGGCTCGGTTTCCTCACGGGCTGGGTGAACACCGTCGGTACCGTGGTGTTCATGGCCTACACCACGACGGTGACCGGGTCGGCACTGATCCAGCTGCTCGGCCAGGCGCGGGTCAGCTCGGTGGCCGGCCTGCGGCTGGACGCGGACTCCACCCTCCAGGCCACCCTGCTGGGCATGGTCGTCCTGGTGGCCGCCGCGCTGGTCGCGGTGCGCGGCCTGGAGCTCGCCGCCCGGCTGCAGAAGTACCTGCTGGTCTTCGAGTACGTCGTGCTGCTGGCCTTCTGCGGCTACGGCCTGTTCGCCGGCGACCAGCCGTTCTCGCTCGACTGGTACAACCCCTTCGCGATCCCGTCGGTGGACGCCCTCGCACAGGGCATGGTGCTGGCGGTGTTCTGCTACTGGGGCTTCGAGTCGGTGTTCAGTATCGGCGAGGAGGTCCGCGAACCGGGCGACGCCTCCCGCGGCGGCTTCATCGCGTTGGCGGTGATGCTGCTGCTCTTCCTGCTCGCCGGGACGGCCTTCCAACGGGTGCTGCCGATGGAGGAGTTGGCGGACAACGGCGCGCACGGGCTGACGTACCTCGGCGAGAAGCTGGCCCGCCAGCCGCTGGCGGCGCTGCCGCTGATCGCGCTCACCTTCTCCGCCGTGGCCTCGCTGCAGGCCTCCGTCATCCCCACCGCCCGGGGCATGTACGCGATGGGCCGGGACGGCACGCTCGGCCCGGTCTGGACCCGGATCCACCCCCGCTACGGCACCCCCGCCGCCGGCACCCTGCTGATCTCGGGCGCCGCCATCCTGCTCGCGGTGCTCTCGCTGGTCATCCCGACCGTGAACGACCTGATCTCGGCGACGGTCAACGCGATCGGCATCGTGGTGGCGCTCTACTACGCGCTGACCGCGGTGGCGGCGGCGGTCCGGTTCCGGCACCTGCTGCGCACCTCACCGCTGGAGGGCCTGCGCGCGGTCGTCGCCCCACTGCTCGGCGCGGCGGTGCTGCTGGCGGTGGGCGGGTATCTCTGCTGGATGCTGTACGACTCCGCGGACCACTTCGAACTCTCGGCCGACAACGGCTGGTTCGGCCTGTCCGTACCGGTGCTGATGATCGGCTCCGGGCTGGTGGCCGCCGCGTGGTCCCGCTTCCACCGCAAGTCCGCCTACTTCGACCGGCAGGAACCGGCCGACCCGGCGGCCGTCGACCCGGCCCCCGCCGATCCGACGGCCGCCCCCGCAGCCTGACCCCCACTGCCGCCCCGAACCCGGCCGCGCCCCGGCCGCCGAACTCCCAGGAGCACCACCGATGTCCAAGGCCGACCTGGTCTTCACCAACGGTCCCGTCCACACCGGCGACCCGGCCCGCACCCGCGCCACCTCGCTCGCCGTCACCGGCGAGCGGATCACCGCCGTCGGCCACGACGAGGTCCGCGAGCTGATCGGCCCCGGCACCGAAGTCGTCGACCTCGAAGGCCGGTTGCTGATCCCCGGCTTCCAGGACTCGCACATCCACGCCGTCTTCGGCGGCACCGAACTGGCCGAGTGCGACCTCACCGGGACGGTCGGCGCCGACGAGTACCTGCGCCGCGTCGCCGCGTTCGCCGCCGCCCACCCCGACCGGACGTGGATCACCGGCGGCGGCTGGTCGATGGAGAGCTTCGCGGGCGGACTTCCCACCCGGCAACTGCTCGACTCCGTCGTGCCCGACCGCCCGGTCTACCTGGTCAACCGCGACCACCACGGCGCCTGGGCCAACACCCGGGCGCTGGAGCTCGCCGGGCTCACCCGGGACACCCCCGACCCGGCCGACGGCCGGATCGAGCGTGAGCCGGACGGCACCCCGAGCGGGATGCTCCAGGAGGGCGCCACCGGCCTGGTCGCCCGGCTCGTCCCGCCGACCGACGCGGCGGGGCGGCTGGCCGGACTGCACCGGGCGCAGGAACTCCTGCACTCGCTCGGCATCACCGGCTGGCAGGACGCCCTGCTCGGCATCTTCAACGGCCAGCCGGACCCGTCCGACGCCTACGCCGCCGCCGCCGAGGCCGGCACGCTGACCGCGCGGGTCACCGGCGCACTCTGGTGGGACCGCAACCGGGGCGCCGACCAGATCCCCGAACTGGTCGCCCGTCGCGAGCAGTTGACCGGAGGCCGGTTCCGGGCCGGCTCGGTGAAGATCATGCAGGACGGCATCGCCGAGAACTTCACGGCCGCGCTCTCCACCCCCTACCTGGACGGCTGCGGCTGCGCCACCGCCAACTCCGGCCTCAGCTTCGTCGACCCCGCCGCCCTGTGCGGCTACGTCACCGCCCTGGACGCGCTCGACTTCCAGGTGCACTTCCACGCCCTCGGCGACCGCGCGGTCCGCGAGGCGCTCGACGCCATCGAGGTCGCCCGCGCCGCCAACGGCCGGCGCGGCACCCGGCACCACCTCGCCCACCTCCAGGTGGTCCACCCGAGCGACCTCCCGCGCTTCGCCGCTCTCGGCGCGATCGCGAACATCCAGCCGCTCTGGGCCGCCCACGAGCCCCAGATGGACGAGCTCACCATCCCGTTCCTCGGCCCCGAACGGGCCGCCTGGCAGTACCCGTTCGGCGGACTGCTGAGGGCCGGTGCCACCCTCGCCGCCGGCAGCGACTGGCCGGTCAGCAGCCCGGACCCGATCGCCGGCATCCACGTCGCCGTCAACCGGATGGAACCCGACGCGACCGACGGCCGGGTCTTCCTCCCCGAGCAGCGGCTGGACCTCGCCACCGCCGTCGCCGCCTACACGGCCGGATCCGCCCATGTGAACGGCCACGACGACGCGGGCAGCCTGCGGACCGGCCACCTCGCGGACCTGGTGGTACTCGACCGCGACTTCTTCGCCGCCCCGCCCGAGGAGATCGCCGCCACCCGGGTGGAGCGGACGTACGTGGGCGGCCAGTTGGTCTACGCGAAGGGCTGATGAGACGCGCGAATCGGTGCCGCACAGAAAGTCGGCCGGTCCGACTTCCTGTGCAGCATCGGTTTCAGGGGCGGGCAGCGGTCGGCGCGCTCGGGGCCGGGCGCGGCGGCTGGGCCGGTTGATGGTGCCGCGCGGTGAGGGGGAGCGCCCAGACGAGGAGGGCGAGCAGCAGGGCGAGGGGGAGCACGGTCAGGACCGTGGCCTGGGCGGTGCCGGGGCGTTCAGGAGGCACGGGGGAGGTCGAGTTCGGCCCAGACGGTCTTGGCGTTGGGGTGGCGGGGGATGCTGCCCCACCGGTCGGCGAGCGCGCCGACGAGGGTGAGCCCGCGCCCGGACTGCGCGTGGGCGGCGCAGGCGGCGGGAACGGTGGGGTGACGGTCCCCCCGGCAGTCGGACACCTCGATACGGAGGGTGGCGCCGCCCGGGGGGCTTGTCGACGAGGCGGAGCGCGAGCTCGAACCCGCGGCCCGGCACACGTCCGTGGGTGCTGGCGTTGGCCGCCAGCTCGGCGATCACCAGCAGCGCGGAGTGGAAGGTCTCGGTGGCGATGGAGTTGAGCCCCCAGGCCGTGAGTTGTTGTCTCGCGATCCGCCGCCCGATCGAGGCTCCCTTGGGGGAGGCGGTGAGCTGCGCGGTGTGGGCGCGGGGGGTCGCTGTGTCGAGGGGAATTTCGGACTTCATGTGACAAAGCCTGGTCCCTCGGAAGTACCCTGACCATGGATCGGGCGAGTACGGAGAGTGCTTGTCCGGGTGCGGAGTGTCGGCTTGTCGGTTGGCTGAGGATTAACCGATCGAAACGACGGGGTGGTTGCTGTGGGCGGCGATGAGCGCGTGGTGTTCGAGGACGGCGAACTGCCGGAGGGTTCCGAGGGGGTCGCGGAGTTCTTCAGCGCGGTGGGGAAGTTGGTGAAGCTGTTCCGTGAGCGGGCTGGCCTTACCCAGAAGGAGTTCGCTCAGCGCGTCGGATACGGCGAGGACCTTGTCGGAGCGGTCGAGCGAGGGCGGAGGACGGCACGGGTCGAGTTCTTGAACGCCGCTGACGAGCTCCTCGGCGCGGGCGGAGCGCTCAAGGTTGTCGCGGGCGATGTGATGAAAGCGAAGATCCGCGTCAGCACGCGGCACCCGGCATGGTCGAAGGCCTTCACCAAGGAAGAGGCCCGGGCCATTGAGATCCACGAGTACAGCATGATCGCAGTCCCTGGCCTGTTGCAGACAGAAGCGCATGCGCGGGCCCTGTACAACATGCGCCGCCCGTGGTTGTCGACGGAGCAGGTGGATCAGTGGGTTTCTGCCCGGATGGCCCGACAGGAGATCCTGAGCCGATGGCCACTACCGGCGATGAGTTGGGTGGTCGACGAAAGCGTGCTGCGACGGCCGGTGGGTGGCTGGGATGTGCATGAGGAACAACTGAGACACCTGCTGACGATCGGGCAGATGCGGGGCCTGGAACTCCAGGTGCTGCCGTTGGATGGGACGGGGCATGCCGGTATGGGAGGCTCCTTCATCCTTCTGACTCCGAGCGGGCGGTCGCAGATCGCTTATGTAGAGGTGCAGCACGTTAATAGACTGATCACGGATCCGGAGGAAGTCCGTAGAATGGCCGTACGTTACGGCAGCATCAGGGCACAGGCGCTCAGTTCCGAAGCGTCGCTGGCCTTGATCGAGAAGAGGCTGGTAGAGCGATGAGCAAGGCCGAGCTGGCGTGGTTCAAGAGCAGCCACAGCACCAACGAGGGCGCTGCTTGCATCGAAGTTGCCTGGCAGAAGAGTAGCTACAGCGGCAATGAGGGCACCGCGTGCGTCGAGGTGGCCTGGCAGAAGAGCAGCCACAGCGGTAACGAGGGTGCCAACTGCGTGGAGGTCGCCTCCATGCCCGGCACCGTCCACGTGCGCGATTCCAAGGACAAGAGCGGCCCGCAGCTGGCCTTCGAGCCCGCCGCCTGGCAGGCGTTCGTCGAGTTCGCCGCCGCCTCCTCCCTCTGACTCCGTAGCTCCGACGTCCCTCTCCGACTACCCGTCACAGACCTCCGGCCGTCCGCCAATCGGCGGACGGCCGTCTTCTGTACGGGTGGCCTCCCCCTCTTGTACGGGTGCCGCTGGTAGCAACGGAGCCGACAGCCAGGGGGGAACGCAGAGACGAGGTAGCGCAGCCATGTCCCACCACCTCAGCGGTCCCGACCTGCGGTCGCCCCGGGGCGACGCCCGGCTGGACCTCACCGACGTGTTCGCGTTCCCGGCGGCCGACGCCTCGGGGCGGACGGTGCTCATCATGAACGTGAACCCGTACGCGCCGACCCGGGCCAACGCCTTCCACCCGGACGCGGTCTACCGGATCAACATCGACAACGACGGGGACGACCAGGCCGACGTCGCCTACTCCTTCACCTTCTCCGACCCCGAGGCCGGCGCCCAGACCGTCACCGTCCACCGGGCCACCGGTGACGCCGCGCGCCGGCACGAGGCCAACGGCGACGTCCTCTTCGCCGGCGTCCCGGTCGCCTTCGGCGACGCCCCCGACGTGGTCGAGGCCAACGGCTACAAGCTCTCCGTCGGCCTGCGCAGCGACCCCTTCTTCGCCGACCTCGAAGGGATCGTCAACAACTTCACCTGGACCGGCAAGGACGCGATGGCCGAGGCGAACGTCTTCGGCATCGCCCTCGAAGCGCCGGACGCCGAGCTGGGGCCGGAGGCGACGATCGGTGTCTGGGCGCGGGTCAGCCTCCACGAGGACGGCCGGCTGGTCTCCGTCGACCGGGGCGCGCACCCCTCCCTGACCGCCTACTTCAACGCCGAGGACGTGAAGGACGCGTACAACGCGGGCGAACCGGCCGACGACTGGGCGAAGTACCGCGAGCCCTGGACGGCCGTCCTCCAGCACACCGGTGACTACACCACGGACGCGGCCACCGAGACGCTGAAGCTCGTCCTCCCCGACATCCTGCGCTACGACCGCTCGCGCCCGGCGATCTACCCCAACGGGCGGACCCTGGTCGACGACGTGACCTCGGCCCGGCTGTCCATGGTCTCCGGCGGCAAGATCACCGGCGACCACATCCCGCCGCACGTCGACCTGCTCCCCGTCTTCCCCCACCTGGGCCACCCGCACCCGGCCGTCTGACGCCCGGGCCGCCCGCCCGTCCCACCGCTCGCCCGCACGCGTGTCCGACGGTCTGCCGGGCAGACGCCCCGGCAGACCGGGCGCGCACGGCGCCCGCTGCCGAGAGGGGGCCGTCGTGGCCGCAGGAGCGCACGGAAGACCGGCCGGCCGGGGAGTGGCCGCCGACGACACGGCGGACCGCGCGCTGCGCTGGGCCGGACGCGCCGGGTTCACGGCCCGGGGCGTCGTCTACGTCCTGGTCGGCTACCTCGCCCTGCGGATCGCCTTCGGCAAGGGCTCGGACGAGGCCGACCGCCAGGGCGCGCTGCGCACGGTGGCCGACCAGCCGCTGGGCCGGGCGGTGCTCTGGCTGCTGGTGGCCGGCTTCGCGGGCATGGCGCTGTGGCGGGCCGCCTCAGCCGCTCTCGGCCGTGGCAAGGACGGCAAGCCGGGCAAGCGCGCCCTCAACGCCGGCCGCGCGTTCTTCTACGCTGCGGTCTGCTGGGGAACGGCCGCCTTCGCGCTGGGCAGTGGCGGACGGTCGAGCAGCGACGACACCTCCAAGGACTGGACGGCCTCCGCCCTCGACCTGCCGGCCGGGCGGTACCTGGTCGGCGCGGCGGGCCTGGTGCTGGCCGGGGTCGGGGTCGGCACCGCCGTCCGGGCCCTGCGGCGCCGCTTCCTCGAACGGTTGGACACGGCGGCGATGGGGCCGCGCGTCCGTTCGGCCGTCACCGCCTGCGGGGTCGCCGGCAACACCGCGCGCGGCATCGTCTTCGTCGCGGCCGGGGCCTTCGCCGTCACCGCCGCGGTCCGCTTCGACCCGCAGCGGGCCAAGGGGCTCGACGACACCCTCCGCAGCCTCGCCACCACCCCGGTCGGCCCCTGGCTGCTGGTGCTCACCGCGGTCGGTCTGCTGCTCTTCGGCGCCTTCTCCTTCGCCTCCGCGCGCTGGCGCCGCCTCTCCTGACGGCGCCCGGCGGTGCCACCGGTCGGACCCTGCGGTCGGACCGGTGGCTCTTCGAGCCGTGCGGGTCGAGTCCGGCGCCGGGCGGCGTGAGCCGGATCCTGCCCTCAGGCCGGGGGAGAAGCGGGCGGGCAGCCACCGCGAGCCCTGATCGTGTTGGTCAGGTGCCCGGCCCCGTCAGGGCCGGGCGCCTCCGCACCCCGCGGTCGCGCGACGTCCCGACCGGTCACCCGGAAGGTGCGGGCGCCCGCTGCCTGGCTACCTCGTACGATCGGGTGCTTTCCGATCGTACGAGGAGTCCTTCTTTGGAGATGTTCCGCTTCGACCGCGCCGAGAAGGTCGTCGACCGCTACGACAGCCTCGGTGCCACCGCGACGCCGGTCGTCGCAGGCGGGGAAACCGTCCACCTGACCTGCCTGGTCATCGAACCGGGCGGGATCATCGGCGCCCATCCGGCTCCGGTGGGTCAGCTCTTCCTGGTGATCGCGGGCGATGGCTGGGTGGCGGGCGCCGACGGGCAACGGGTGCCGGTGTCGGCCGGTGACGGCGTCCGCTGGGAGCCGGGCGAGGAGCACGCCTCCGGCACGGCCACCGGCCTCACGGCCCTTGCCGTGGAGGGCCCGTCGCTGCTCCTCCTCGCCACTCCCGGCCCGCGCGCGACCTCCTGAGGCGGCTCCGGCTCCGGCCTTCGCCGCGAACGCCCTTCCGCCGCCGGCCCGTAGAGGACGGGCCGGCGGCGGAAGGGCGTTGGTGAAGGTCTGCGGACGGTGCCGATTCAGGCGCCGTCGTAGTAGCGGCGCTCCTCCACCACCGGGTCGACCCCGCCGACGACCGGTCGGCGGCGGCGCAGGGCGCGGGCGTAGACGACCAGGCCGAGCAGGCCGGCCACCATCAGGACGATGCCGACGACATCGACGTTGACGCCCGAGAGGTGCCAGTCGACGGCGAAGGTGAGGATGGCGCCCAAGGCGAAGACGATGATGCAACCGCCGATACCCATGGCGGTCTCCTTCCCGTTCTCGGAAGGGCCGGCCGGGGCCGGCGGGGCGGGTGTGGGGTCAGGCGAGCAGTCGGTCGAGGACGGCGCGGTAGTCGCGCATCGCCAGTCGGAGCTGCTCGGTGCGGGCGCCGGGCTCCTCGTCGGGGGTCCGGCAGCCTTCGCGCAGGTCCTCCAGGCGTCGGCGGGCGGCCTCGGCGACCAGGTCGGCGGTTCGGCTGACCAGGCTGTCGGCGGCGGCCGCCGAACCGGCGGGGTCGTCCACGAAGGCGATCTGGGCGCGTTCCCACTCGGCCCGTGCCTCCTGGACGGCGGTGGTGTCCAGCCAGGGGCCCAGGCCGGCGGCCGGTCGGCCGGGGGCGGCGGGCGCGGTCGGAGCGACCGTCTCGCCGGTGGGCGCGGTCGGGGCGGCCGCGCCCGGCGCCGGCGGTGCGGTCGGGGCGGCGGGGACGGCGTCCGGGGCGGGCGCCGCGTCCGGCTCCGCGGGTCGGACCGCCGGGAACTTCTGGAGCGAGGCGACGTCCGGCCGGTCCTCGGACCGCTCGGCCGTGCCGGCGGTGGCCGGTGCGGGGCCGTGCCCGGCGGCGTGCCGGGGGTGGCCGGACCGGCCGCCGGCGTGGGTGCCGGCGTGGCGCGGGTCGGCGGCGTGGTGGACCCGGCCGTGACCGGTCCGGTCGTCGTTGCCCTGGCCGTTCTCGCTGCGGTGCTGCTCGATGCGGGTCATCGTCTCCTCCTCGGACTGACGTCGTACGGATGCGTCCGGACCGGCCCGGATACGTACGGCGGCCGTACGGGCCGGTGGCGTACGGGCCGGTGGTGTACAGGTCGGCGCTGTACAAGTGCTGTGCGGATACGGATGCGGGTGCGCTGTGCGGGTGGGGTACGGACGGGGCGGGTCAGTGGCGGGCGAGCGCGCCGGTGCGCTCCTCGTGGAGCAGTTCCACGATCAGGTCGCGGACGGCGATCACGGAGCAGCGCAGTTCCTCGCTGTCCGCGCCCGGGTTGTCCAGGGCCCGGCGGGCGTCGCGGTAGGCGGGCAGCCGCGCCGCGTGGTCGACGGAGAGGACCTCCGGACGGCCCTCGCCCGGGTAGCCCATGTCGGTCAGCAGGGAGTCCAGCAGCCGCGCCGTACGGACGGCGGACTGGCGCGGGTCCTCGACGAACAGGGCTTGCAGGCCGCGCAGTTCGGCCAGGTACCGGTCGCGGTCGGCGGCCTCGACCGGGACGGTCTTCACCCGGCGGCGCAGCGCCAGCCGGTCGGTGAGGTCGTGCTCGGCCGCCCGGACGTCGCCCTCGTGGACCAGGACGGTGCGGTCGTACTCCGGCCCGAACCGTGCGCGCAGTCGGTGCGAGCGCAGCCGGGGGGCCAGGACGGCGAAGAGTGCGGCCGCCGCGATGACCGCGACAATGACGATCTGAAGAGGATCCATCTCCGCTCCTTTCGGCGGCGGGCCGCCGGTGCGGCCGCCGGGCCCTCGCTTTGCCCGTCCGGCGCCCGGCAAACCCCCCTGGGTGGTGCGCGGCTGTCCCGCCGTCGCCCGAGCGGCCGTCAGATGCCCGTCCAAGCGCGGTGCCGGTACGGTTCCCGGGTACACGACCGACCGCGCCCCGGCGGCGACCAGAAAGGCCACGAACCCATGCGCTTCCTCGTGGAGGAGACCTCTGACGGCGTCTCGGAACGCCGCTTCACCCACGGCGACGTCCCCGGTGTGCTCTGGACGCCCGCCGGTGCCGTCGGTGGCCGCCCGCTGGTGCTGCTGGGCCACGGCGGTGGCGGGCACAGCCGGACGCCGGTCCTGGCGGCCCGCGCCCGCCGCCTGGTGACGGAGTACGGCTTCGCGGTCGCGGCCGTGGACACGCCCGGCCACGGGGACCGGCCGCGATCCGCGCGGGACGCCTGGTTCGAGGCGGAGATCGGCGCGCTGCTGGCTGCGGGCGAGCCGCTGAGCCGGGGGATCGCCGAGCACACGGCGGCCCTCGCGGAGCGGGCGGTGCCCGAGTGGCGGGCGGTGCTGGACGCGCTGGGCGGGCTCGACGAGGTCGGCGCGGAGCACCCGGTGGGCTACTGGGGCCTGTCGCTGGCCAGCGTGGTCGGCCTCCCGCTGGTGGCGGCGGAACCGCGGATCGCCGCCGCCGTCCTGGGCCTGGCCGGCCACGAGTCGCTGACCGGGGCGGCGGCCCGGGTCACCGTCCCGGTCCGGTTCGTGCTGCAGTGGGACGACGAACTGGTCGTGCGCACGGCGGGGTTCGCGCTGTTCGACGCCCTGGGCTCGGCGGAGAAGACCCTGCACGCCAACCCCGGCGGCCACGCGGGTGTGCCCGCGGCGGAGCTGGAGAGCGCGGCGCGGTTCCTCGAGCGGCACCTGCGCGTACCCGTGGCGCCGGGCCTCCCGGCCGGCTCCGTATTCTGAAGCGCCGCCGGGCAGGCCGGAGCCGTACGAGAGGGATGACGATGGAACAGCAGCAGTCCGAGCGCGGGCTCGTCGTGGTGAGCGAGAGCGGCGTCGGCCGCTACGGCCAGCAGGTCCGGGCCGGCCGCCACGAGCTGGCGGCCGACGAGCCGGGGCCGGTGGGCGCCGACAGCGGGCCGAACCCCTACGACCTGCTGCTGGCCGCGCTCGGCAGCTGCACCTCGATGACGGTGCGGATGTACGCGGAGCGCAAGGGCTGGCCGCTGGAGAAGGTCACCGTCGCGCTGCGGCACGAGCGGGTGCACGCCGAGGACTGCGCGGAGTGCGAGAGCGGGCACGGGCTGGTCGACCGGATCACCCGGGAGATCCGGCTGGACGGCGCCCTCGACGCCGAGCAGCGCCGGCGGCTGCTGGACATCGCGGAGAAGTGCCCGGTGCACCGGACGCTGACCGCCGGCGTCGTGGTCAGCACCACGGAGGTGCCGCCGGAGGCCGCCGCCCGGGGCTGAGGGCCGTCACGACTGCCGCTGGCCGGCCAGGTCGACCTCGCCCCGGACCAGGGCGCCGGCCTGGTCCGGCGTCAGCGGGCGGGCGAAGAGGTAGCCCTGGCCGAGCGGGCAGCCCATGGCGGCGAGCAGGTCGCGTTGCTCGGTGTTCTCGATGCCCTCGGCGATGACCTGGACGCCCAGCGTGTCGGCGATCCGGGTGATGCCCTCGACCAGCGCGTACTGCTGCTGCGACATCCCGAGCCCGTCGATGAAGGACTTGTCGATCTTCAGGATCGAGATCGGGAACTCCCGCAGGTAGGAGAGCGAGGAGTAGCCGGTGCCGAAGTCGTCGATCGCGATGCCGACGCCCAGCTCCTCGCTCAGCGTGCGCATGTCGGTGTGCACCCGCTCGTCGCGCCGCATCAGCACCGACTCGGTCAGCTCCAGCACCAGCGCCTCGGGGGCGATCCCGGAGGCCCGTACCGCGGCGCGCACGACGTCGACGAAGCCGGCGTCCCGGAACTGCCGGGCGGACACGTTCACGTTGACCCGCAGGGGTGGCCGGCCGGTGGCGCGGCGGCGGTCGGCGGTCAGCCGCTGCCAGCCGGCGGCCTCGTGCGCGGCGCGTTCCAGGACCCAGGCGCCGAGCGGCACGATCTGGCCGCTCTCCTCGGCGAGCGCGATGAACTCGTCGGGCAGGACCATCCCGCGCCGGTCGTGCGGCCAGCGGACCAGTGCCTCGAAGGCGACCAGCTCGCCCGTCGCCAGGTCGACGATCGGCTGGTAGTAGAGCTTGAACGCGGACTCGGCGATCGCGACGTCCAGGTTCTCGTTCAGCTCGTGCCGCTCCACCAGCCCGGCCTGCAGGGCGGGCTGGTAGTGGCACCACTGGCGCTTGCCGGCCGACTTCGCCGAGTACAGCGCCAGGTCGGCGTGGGTGAGCAGCTCCGCCGAGTCCACGCTGTCCTCGGTGGTCGCCACCCCGATGCTCGCGGTCACCCGGACGGCGCCCGCGCTCAGCTTGAACGGTTCGACGAAGGCGGCCAGCACGCTGTCCGCGATCGCGCCGACGTCCGCGGGGCGCACCGCGTCCTCCACCAGCACCGCGAACTCGTCGCCGCCGAGCCGGGCAGCCGTGTCGGAGGTGCGCAGCGCGGTGGAGACCCGCAGCGAGACGGCGACCAGCAACTCGTCGCCGACCGCGTGGCCCTGGGTGTCGTTGACCACCTTGAAGTCGTCCAGGTCGATGAAGAGCACGCCGGTGACCGCCCCGCTGCGCTCGCCCCGGGAGAGCGCGTGGCCGACCCGGTCCTGGAAGAGCACCCGGTTGGCCAGGCCGGTGAGGGAGTCGTGGAAGGCCCGGTGGGTGAGCTCGCGCTCCATCTGCCGCTGCTCGGTGACGTCGCGCAGGGTGAGCACCAGGCCGCCGACGGTCGGATCCCCGCGCAGGTCGTTGCAGCGCACCTCGGCCTCGATCGGGGTGCGGTCCTGGCGCAGCAGGCGCCAGTGCTCGCGCTGCTGCTCGCGGCTGTCGCCGGTGCGGACCCCGCCGTCCGGGCCGCGCATCCGGGCCAGCGCGCTGCCGACGGTGCGGCTGTCCTCGGGCGGGACGAGGTCCGTGATCAGGACGCCGTCCAGGTCGGCGTAGCCGAGGACGCGTTCGGCGGAGGACGAGGCGTAGCGGACGCCGTCGTCGGCGTTGAGGATCAGGATGACGTCGCTGGCGCTCTGCACCAGGGTGCGGAAGTAGGCCTCGCTGTTGCGGCGGGTGATCTCCTGGCTCAGCATGACGCGCTCGACGGCCAGCGCGGCCTGGGCGGCCAGGATCTCCAGTGAACTCCAGAGGCTGGTCAGCTCCTGCTCGGTGCCGGTCACGATGAGGGCGCCGATCAGCGGGTCGCCGGAGGGGCGCTCGGCCAAGGTGAGCGGGCAGAGCAGTGCGCAGGGCATGCCGTCGAAGCGGGCGGCGAGATCGGTGCCGATGTCCTCGACGGGGAGTAAACGGGTCTCCCGGACGGCCGCCAGGGCGAGCACCTCGTCCGAGTCGGAGCCGTCGTGCAGGTGGTGCTGGGCGGGGCCGCGCTCGGCGTGCCGGATGTGCAGGACGCCGGCCTCGCTGACCGCGAGCAGGGCGACGTGGCCGCGCTCGGTGGGCATCAGGGTGGAGGCGGCCCTCTGGACGGCGTCGGCCACCTCCTCGACGGTGACGGCGGCGGTGAGCGAGGCGCCGGCCTCGCGCAGCACGCGCTCCCGGGCGATGGCCTCGCGCCGGGCGCTCACCACGAGCGCGAGGCGCGCCAGCACGAGCAGGAAGAGCAGCGCGGAGAAGGCGCCGATCACCCCGGCGTTGTGGGTGTTGCCGTTGATCGACTCGACGATCAGGATGGTCGGCGCGACCAGCGAGGCGGCGGCGAGCAGGGCGAGCCGGCCCCGCCCGAGATCGACCTGCTGGGTGGGGACCGGTTTGGTGAGCTCGACCATCGAGGGGTGCAGGGCGGCCGCGCCCCAGGCGGTGTAGAAGGCCGCCCAGCCGAGGTCGACCGGGCTTCCGATGCGCCAGTTGCCGTGCAGCACGATGAGCCCGTACAGGATGTCGGAGATCAGCAGGCCGACCGTGCCGATGGTGAGCAGCTGGAGCGCGCGGCTGCCGCCGCCGCGTGGCGCCAGCAGGCGCAGCAGCAGCGCGAGGACCACCACGTCGCCCAGCGGGTAGGCGATCGAGACGGCCTTCTGGAACCAGCCGAGGTCCGGGTTGCGGGCGTACGGGAGGATCAGGTAGATCCAGGCGAGCAGGGCCAGGCCCATGGTCAGGATGAGGGCGTCCAGCAGGCTGGCGCGGTCCTGGTGGGCCGTGCGCCAGCGGATGAAGCCCAGCACGCCGGCCGCGTAGAGCAGGTACTCGGCGAGGTAGAAGCCGTCGGCGACGGAGGGGAAGGGGCTGCCCAGGTGCAGGAACTGCATCTGGATGACCTGGACGACCTCGCCGGCGGTGAAACTGAGGTTGGCGAGGGCGAGCAGGTACCAGAACAGCCGGTGCGCCGGGCGGTTGAGGTGGACACCCACCACGATGGCCGCTACGCCGCCGAGGCCGATGCCGGTCCACCAGATGATCCGCTGGGTCGGGTTGCTGTAGTAGATGCAGGTGAACAGCACCATCCACGACAGGTAACAGACCATCAGGCGTTGTCGCCGACGTGTCAAGGACGCTACCTCCTCCGCGACATCACTGCGCCGGTCCGGCGGTGACTTCGGGCGAGGACGGGATCTGCCGGGGCAGGTCCGGGGGATGTGCTCGGGGTTGTGCTCGGGGTTGTGCTCGACTTCCTCGAAAGGTGTACTCGGGTACGACCGTAGGCCCTGTCGGGGGAGTCCGCTCGGGGTAGCCCGCGGTTTCCGGGCAGCGGCCCCGTCCGTCCGGTGGCTTTCGGCCGGACGTTCGGAACGGTCCTTCGGTGCGTATAGTCGGAAATGTCGCACCTCCCAGCATTCTGCCGCCACACCACGAGGTCAAGCCGGTGGACGACGCAGTCGACAGCGCACAGGGCGCGCGCCCGGATGTGAATTCCGGGCGCCACGCCGTGGTGCGGAACGAAGACGGTCAGTATGCGATCTGGCCCGGTGACTTCACCGTGCCGGGCGGCTGGCACACGGTGTTCGGGCCGGCCGGCCTCGCGGACTGCCGGGCCCGTGTCGAGCGCGAATGGCGCTGGGCCGGGCTCGGGCTCCCCGGGCCCGGCGGCGCCGGCCGGGGCCCGGCCCGGGCCGGGTTCTCGGACACCGTGCACGGACTGTTCCGGGCCCGGGCCGCCCACGACCCGGACGCGGTCGCCCTGCTCACCGAGGACGGCGAGCTGAGCTACCGCGAGCTCGACCTGCGCAGTGACCGGCTGGCCGCCGTCCTGCGGGCCCGGGGCGTCGGGCCGGAGCGGGTGGTGCCGGTCTGCCTGGAGCGCGGGGCGGCCCTGGTCACGGCCTGGCTCGGCGTGCTCAAGGCCGGTGGGGCCTTCCTGCCGCTGGACCCGGCGCACCCGCAGCGGCGGCTCGCGCAGCTCGTGGTGGACTGCCGGGCGGTGGTGGTGGTGGCGGAGCACGGGCGGCACTTCGCCGGGGTCCCGGTGGTCGGCGCCGACGCGGCCGGACCGGACGGCGACCCGCGCCCGGGCACCGCGGAGACGCCCCCGGGCACCGCCGCGGATCCGGCGGAGGACCCGGTCGAGGACGGCGTCCCGGTGCCGGACCCGGCCGTGCCGGACGACCTGGCGTACCTGATCTACACCTCCGGCACCACCGGCACCCCCAAGGGCGTACCCGTCACCCACCGCTCGCTGGTCTTCACGCTCGACCGGGTGATCCGCGCCTACGAGCTCACCGCGCGTGACCGGGTGCTGCAGCTCGCCGCGCTGGGCTTCGACACCTCGCTGGAGCAGGTCTTCGCCGCGCTGCTCAGCGGCGCGACCCTCGTCCTCGGCGGCGCCCGGACCTGGGCGCCCACCGAGCTGGTGCACCGGATGCGCGAGCTCAGGCTGACCGTCGCCGACCTCACCCCCGCCTACTGGCACCACGTGCTCGCGCTGCTCCCCGAGGGCGGCCCGGCCCCCGAGGGCCTGCGGCTCGTCGTGGTCGGCGGGGACACCGTGCACACCGACGACAGCCGCGACTGCCTGGCCCGGCTGCCCGGCGTCCGGCTGGTCAACGCCTACGGGGTGACCGAGGCGGCCGTGACCTCCACGCTCTGCGAGGTCACCCCGGCGGTGCTGGGGCCGGCCGGCGGGGGCGGGCTCGGCGCGGCCCCCGTCCCGATCGGCAGGCCGCTGCCCGGGGTGCGGCTGCACCTGCTGGACGCCCGGCTGAGCCCGGTGCGGCCCGGCGAGAAGGGCGAGATCTACCTGGGCGGCCCCGGCCTGGCCCGCGGCTACTGGCGGGCCCCCGGGCTCACGGCGGAGGCCTTCCTGCCAGACCCCTACGCGCCCGTCCCCGGCGAGCGGATGTACCGCACCGGCGACGCCGGCCGCTGGCGGCCCGACGGTCAGCTGGAGATCCTCGGCCGCTTCGACGACCAGGTGAAGGTCCGCGGCTACCGGGTGGACCCGGCCGAGGTGGAGTCGGTGCTCGCCGCCCACCCGGACGTGCGGCAGGCCCGGGTCGCCGCCGACGGCGCCGCGGACGGCACGCACGTGCTGACCGCCTACTACACGCTCGCCGACCGGGACGGCTCCGGCGCCCGGGCCCGGCGGTCCCAGATCCGCGACTACCTCGCCGAGCGGCTGCCGGACTTCATGGTCCCGGCCGACTTCGTCCTCCTCGACAGCATGCCGCTCACCGCCGCCGGCAAGATCGACCGGCGCCGGCTGCCGCGCACCGCGCCGCAGCTCCAGCGGCGCGCGGGGCGCGACGGCGAGGGCACCGTGGAGGCTCGCGGCGCCGACACCCGGTCCGACGCTCCCGACGGTGCCCGCCGCGCCGCGGGCCCGCTCGCCGACGGCTCCGGGAGCGCGATCGAACCCGCCGTCGCGCACCTCTGGTCCGAGCTGCTCGGCGTCGAGGAGGTCGGGCCCGCCGACGACTTCTTCGCCCTCGGCGGCAACTCGCTGCTCGCCATGGAGATGCTGGCCCGGGCCCGGATCATGTTCGGCATCGACGTCACCAGGATCCGCTTCCTCACCCGCTCGCTGCTGCGCGACGCCACCCTGCGGGCCTTCGCGACCGCCACCCAGTCCGCCCGCGCCGGCGGCAACGGCTTCGGCGAGGCGGCCGTCGACTGGACGGCCGAGGCCGAACTCGGCACCCCCGTACGGCAGTCCTGGCGCCCCGCGCCCTCGCGCGCCGAACCGGCCGAGATCCTGCTCACCGGCGCCACCGGCTTCTGCGGCGCCCACCTGCTCGCCGCCCTGCTGGACACCACCGGGGCACGTGTCCACTGCCTGGTCCGCGCCCCCGACGAGGAGCACGCGCTGGAGCGCATCCGGGCCGCCCAGCAGCGGTACCTGCGCAAGGACGTGCTGGACGGCCGGGTGGTCCCGCTGGTCGGGGACCTCGCCGAACCGCTGCTCGGGCTCTCCCAGCACCGCTTCGAGGCGCTCGCCGACAGCCTGGACGCGATCCACCACCTCGGCGGGCAGGTCAACTTCATCTACCCGTACCACCAGTTGCGCGGCCCCAACGTCGGCGGCACCCGGGAGGTCGTCCGGCTGGCCGGGCACTCGCGGGGCATCCCGGTGCACTACCTCTCCACGCTCGCCGTGCTGGCCGGCTTCGGCCCGGCGGGTGTCGGCGAGGTGACCGAACGGACGCCGCTGGCCCACCCGGACCGGCTCGCGGTCGGCTACGTGGAGAGCAAGTGGGTCGCCGAGCAGCTGCTGCACAACGCGGCGGCGGCCGGGCTGCCGGTCACCGTGCTGCGGACCAACGACGTCACCGGCGACCTCACCACCGGGGTGATGAACACCGGCACGGAGATCTGCGCGCTGATCAAGTACATCGCCGACAGCGGGAGTTGCCCGGACGTCCGGCTGCTGCTCGACTTCGTCCCGGCCGACCGGTTCAGCCGCGCCGTCGCGCACATCGCCCGGCACGCCCCCGCGATCGGCGAGGTCTACCACATCACCTCGCCGCGCCCCGCCGTGCTCGCCGACCTCGCCGAACGGCTGCGGGCGCGCGGCCACCCGGTGGAGCAAGTCCCGTACAAGGCCTGGGTCGAGGACCTCGTCCGGTTCGCCGCCGGGCACCCCACCCACCCGATGACCCCGTTCGTGCCGCTCTTCGTGGACCGCAGCCCGGGCACCGAACTGTCCATCAGCGAGATGTACTTCCGGCCGACATTCCCGCTCTTCGACCGGGCCAACACCGACCAGGCGCTGGTGGGCAGCGGGATCGAGCTCCCGGCGGTGGACGACGCCTTACTCGACCGCTACCTGGAGCAGTTGACCGCGGAGGGCTTCCTGATGCCCCCGGCGGGGGTGGTCCGGCGGTGAGCGGGGGCGGCGGCGACGGGGCTTTCGGCGACGGGGCTTTCGGCGACGCCGTGTTCGGGGGCCTGGACGTGCGGCGCGCGCCGGGGGACGGGCCGGTGGCGTTCGGGGCGCGGCTCGGGCCGGACGTGCTGCTGGCGGCCTACCGGCACGGGCTCTTCCCGATGCCCGCCGCCGACGACTACGCGAGCGCCTTCAACGAAGTCCGATTCGAGGAGGCGGTGGCGGCGGGGGAGGTGGCGCTGCTGCCCGGCGCCGAGGACGACCCCTACGCGCTCGCCTGGTGGTCGCCCGACCCCCGCCCGGTGCTCGCCCCGGACGCGGTGCACGTCGGGAGCCGGCTCGCCCGGCGGCTGCGGAACGGCCGGCGGTGGTGGACCAGCGCCGACCGGGCCTTCCCGCGCGTGCTCGAAGCCTGCGCGCAGGCACGCCAACCCTCCTGGCTCGTCCCGGAGCTGCGTGACGCGCTGGTCGAACTCCAGCGGCGCGGCGCCGCCCACAGCGCCGAGGTCTGGGAGGGCGAGGAGCTGATCGGCGGGGTCTTCGGGGTGGCCGTCGGCCCGGTGCTCAGCCTGGACTCGATGTTCCACCGCCGCTCCGACGCCGGCCGGGTCGCGGTGGCCGACCTCGCCGCGCGGTTCGCCGACGCGGGCGGGCGCCTGCTGGACGCCCAGTGGGACTCGCCCCACGTCCGCGCGCTCGGCGCCGCCGCCGTCCCGCGCGAGCGCTACCTGGCCGAACTGGCCGCACCGGCCGAGGTCGGTCCGCTGGCCACCGCGATGCTCCCGGCGGCCCGGCTGGGCCGGTGACCGCGGCCGCCGGTCCCGCGGTGGAGGCGGCGGAGGCGCCGGGGCGGCCGACGACGCGGCCCCGCCCGGGAGGTTCCCGGCGGGGCCGGCCGGTCGGTGACGTCGGCCGGGCGAACGCCCCGGCGTCAGTACGGCTGGACGAGGACGTGCGCGGCGCCCGGGATGCCGACCTTCAGCAGCTCGTCCTCCTCCGGGGTGGTCGGCGTGCCGGTCTCCTGCTTCAGGACCGCCCGCGAGAGCGCCTGCACCCACATCGCGCGCGGCCGGCGGCGCTCCTCCCAGGCGGCGAGCGCGGCCGCGACGTCCGTGGCCGGGTCCTCGACCGCGTCCAGGCTCTGGGCCAGCACCAGCGCGTCCTCGACCGCCATCGCCGCGCCCTGCGCCAGGTGCGGGGTGCTCGCGTGCGCGGCGTCGCCGGCCAGCACCACCCGGCCGACGTGCCACGGCTCCTCGACACTGACCTGGGAGATCCGCGAGTAGACCACCGCGGCCGGGTCGGTGACCAGCGCCAGCGCCTCGGCGACCGGGCCGCCGAAGCCGGTCAGCCGTTCGGCCAGCTGCTCGTGGGCGCGCTCCTCGTCCGGGCGGAAGTCCGCCGGCTCGGCGAACACCGATCCCAGGTACATCAGCTCGTCGGTGATCGGGGTCAGCAGCGCCTTCGCCCGCTGGTTCCCGGCGGACATCACCACGCCCTGCACCTCGGGCGAACGCGGCAGCGTCACCCGCCAGTTGGCGAATCCGGTGTACTCGGGCAGGTACTTCTCGCCGTACAGCCGGCGGCGCAGCGGCGAACCGATCCCGTCGAAGCCGACCACCAGGTCGTAGCGGCCGTGGTGGCCGTCGGTCAGGGTGACGTCGACGCCCGCGCCGTCGTCGGTCAGTTCGGCGATCGTGGTGCCGAAGCGGAGGGTGGCACCGGCGGCGGTGGCGGCGTCGCCCAGCACCCCGGCCAGGGCGGGGCGCGGTATGCCGTTGTTGGACGGGGCGTCACCCATCCGGGGCTGCGGGATCTTGGCGAGGGTGGCGCCGGACGGGTCGCAGATGGTCAGCACCTCCCACTCGAAGCCGGCCGCCAGGCAGGCCTCCAGCACGCCGATCTCGCGCATCACGTGCAGGGCGTTGGACGGCTGGATGATGCCGACGCCGAGCGCCTCCAGGCCGTCGCGCAGCTCGGCCACGTCGACCCGGTGGCCGCGCCGGGCGAGCGCGGTGGCCAGGGTCAGGCCGCCGATGCCGCCGCCGTGGATCAGTACGCGCAGGGGTGAGGTCATGACGGGGGTCTCCCAAGGGGGTCGGTGCGGGCGGTGCGGTGGGCTCGGGTGCGGGGTGGTCGGGTACGGGGCGGGCCGGGGTCAGCCGACCGGCGCGGGCCGGGCGGCGGAGAGGTCCATCAGGTGGTCGACCAGGGCCAGCAGGAGGTCCCGGCCGAAGCCGCGGTCGCGCACGTCGCCGAGCAGCATCGGGACCTGCGGGTCCAGGTCCAGGGCGCCCCGGATCTCGTCCGGCGTCCGGGTGTTCTGCCCGTGGAAGCAGTTGATCGCCACCACGAAGGGGATGCCCCGGCTCTCGAAGAAGTCGATCGAGGCGAAGCTGGTCTCCAGCCGGCGGGTGTCGGCGATGACGACGCCGCCGAGCGCGCCGTTCACCAGGTCGTTCCACATGAACCAGAAGCGCTCCTGGCCGGGGGTGCCGAACAGGTAGACCACCAGGTCGGGGCTGACCGTGATCCGGCCGAAGTCCAGGGCGACGGTGGTGGTGTCCTTGCTGTCCACGCCGGACAGGTCGTCGACGCCCACGCTGGCACGGGTCAGGTACTCCTCGGTGCGCAGCGGGGCGACCTCGCTGACCGAGCCGACCAGGGTGGTCTTGCCGACGCCGAAGCCGCCCGCGATGAGGATCTTCACGGCGGACGGCGCGGTGGCGCCGGAGGCGGAGGAGGAGGGAAGGGGTGCGGTCGGTGCCATGGTTCAGAGTCTCCGGAGTCCTTCGCGAACGGCCGTCAGCAGGCCGAGGTCCAGGCCCCCGCCGGCCCGGGCCACCGAGAGCGGCGCCCGGGCCAGCAGCAGGCCCTGGGAGATCAGGTCGCCCAGGAGGATCTTGGTGACCGAGATCGGCAGGTCCAGCTCCGCCGCCACCTCGGCGACGGCGGCCGGACGCCGGCAGCGGTCCAGGATCATCCGGTGCTCGGGCTGGAGCCCGCGCGGCCCCGAGCGGGAGGAGCCCCGCGCCAGGACGGTGCGGGCCTCCTCCGACACGGTGGTCAGCACGGTGATCAGGGTGAGGTCGTCGCGCTCGGGCGCGGTGCGGCCGCGGGTGATGGTGTACGGGCGCACCATCGTGCCGGCACCGTCGTCCTCGTCCTCGTCGGGCACCTCGCTCCAGTGCGGGATCACCGGGGCATCAACCCCGGTTCCTGGCCGCGAAGGCGTCGAAGTCGCTGCGCGCCGGCGTGCTCAGCTTCTGGCCGACCTGCTGGACCAGGGTGTGCATGGCCACCGACATCACCTCGGCGTCCACCTCCTGGGAGGCGACCACGGCCAGGTGGGTGCCCTGCGCCGCGGCGATGATGAACAGCCAGACCTCGGACAGCTCGACGATCACCTGGTGCACCGGCCCGCCGTCGAACAGCTGGCCGACGCCCCGGGCGAGGCTCTGCTGGCCGGTCGCGACGGCGGCCAGCCGCTCGGCGTCGGCCCGCTCGATGGTGCGGGAGTGGCTGACGACCAGGCCGTCGTCGGAGAGCAGCACGGCGTTTCTGGTCCCGGCCACCGAGTCGACGAGTCCGTCCAGCAGCCAGTCCAGGTCCTGGTGGGTGGCGATCGTGCGGTTCATGACTGGTCATCCGTCCTAGTGGTTCGGGGATCCGCGGCGGGCAGGGCCCAGGGGGCCGGGTCCGGTGCGGGCGCCGGGGAGCCGGCGGATCCGGTGGGGGGCGCCGGGCGGGAGCCGCGGGTGAAGACGTCGGGCCCGGGGAGGTGGACCTCGCCGGAGTCCTGGCCGCGGGCCACCCGGGACTGTCGCTGGAAGGCGCCGATGGCCGCGCCCGAGCGGCGCGGGGGGCGCTGGAACGCGCCGGCCGAGCCGATCGGCGTGCCGAAGGAGCCCGGCATGCCCGGCGCTCCGGTGACGCGCTCGCCGGGCGCCGGGGCCGGCGGCGGGACGCGCAGCTCGGCGGCCAGGCTGGCCTGGCGAACCCGCTGCGGCAGCGGCGCCTGGCCGTCGGCCGGCTCGCTGAGCGGCACCGTCGAGGCGTACTCGCGCCGCTCGGCGAGGCGGTAGTGGTCGGCCGGGCGGTACTGCTCGTCGGCGTAGGGGGCCTCCGCGGGCGTCACCTTGGCGTAGGCGATGTCCGGGTAGGCGGGGGCGTCCTGGGCGGGGGTGTCCCGGGCGGAGGCGTCCTGGAGGGGCGTCTCCTGGGCGGGCGTCCGGGCGAGCGGCTCCTGGGCGGGCGCGGCGTACTCCGGGGTGCCGTCGGCGGGCGCGGCGTACTCCTGGCCCCCGTAGGCGTCCGTGCCGTACCCGTTCGTCCCGTAGCCGTCGGTGCGGTACCCGTCGGTGCCGTACTCGGCGCCGCCGTCGCCGGCCGTGCCGTACCCGCCGGCGCCGTACCCCGCGCTGCCGTAGCCGGCCGAGGCGTCGACCGGGGAGCTGTGCTCGACCGGCTGCTCGGGCGCGGGCGGCTGGATGTACTCGACGTGCGCGAACGCCTCGGCCGAGTTCTCCGCGGCCGCGGTCGCGACCAGGACGGTCTCCGGCGGCTCGATCGCCGGCGGGGCCGTCGCGACCGCCGTCGCCACGGTGGCCTCCCGGTCCGCCGGCCGGGCGTGGGCCGGGGGCCCGGCGAGGGCGGCCGGCGCGGTCCTGCGGGTGCGCCGGGCGAGCGGGATCGGCTCGACCGGGGTGGCGTCCGGCAGCCCGGCGTCACCGTCGATGACCAGCTCGTCGGGGACGAGCACGACCACCCGGGTGCCGCCGAAGGCCGACGGGCGGAACTCGATCCTCAGGTTGGAGTTGGCGGCCAGCCGGGCGACCACGTAGAAGCCGAGGCGGATGTCGTCCGCCCGGGCCAGCACGTCCATCCGGGGCGGACGGCTCATCAGCTCGTTGGCCGCGTCGTACTGCTCCGGGTCCATGCCGAGGCCGCGGTCCTCGATCTCCACCGCGAGTCCGCGGCCGACCATCGCGGCACGGACCTCGACCGGCGTCGGCGGCTTGGAGAAGCTCGCGGCGTTCTCCATCAGCTCGGCGATCACGTGCGCGACCGGGCCGACGGCGCGCTCGGAGAGCCACGGGTGGCCCTCGACGTCCAGCATGATCCGCCGGTAGTCCTGCACCTCGCTCTGGGCGGCCCGCAGCACGTCCAGCAGCGGGACCGGCTTGCGCCAGCGCCGCTGCGGCTGGCCGCCGGCCAGGATGACCAGGTTCTCCTCGTAGCGCCGCAGGCGGGCGGTGAGGTGGTCGAGGTCGAACAGGCCCTCCAGCACCTCCGGGTCCTCGTGCTTGCGCTCCAGCTCGTCCAGCTTGCGCAGCTGCTGACCGATCAGCAGCTGGGTGCGGCGGGCGATGCGCTGCAGCAGCCGCTCGAAGCCGCGGTGCTGGTCGGCCTGCCGGACGGAGGTCTCCAGCGCGGAGGTGCGGGCCAGGTTGAGCGCCTGGCCGAGCTGGGCCAGCTCGTCGGTGCCGTTGCCGTGCGGATCGGCGGTGATGGCGCGGCTCTCGGCCTCGACGTCGACCTGCTCGCCCCGCGAGAGGCGCTCCACGACCTCGGGCAGCGTCCGCTCCAGCTCCTCGGCCTGGGTGTGCAGCGCCTTGATCCGGCGGCGCAGCGAGCGGGTCAGCCGCCAGCTGGTGAGGATCACCGCGACGACCGCGACCAGGCCGATGACGGTGGTCAGCACGAAGGCGGTGAGCAGTGAGAGGAAGGAGCCCTTGCCGACCTCGACGATGCCGTCGGTGCGGGTCTCGATCGCCTTCACCAGCTCCGGGTTGAGCTGGTCGAGCGCCTGGCGCCACTGGTCCTGGGCGGCCGGGAGCTTGACGGCGCCGCTCGGATCGGCCGGGGTGGCCCTGATCAGCGACTGCTCCACGGAGGCCTTCGCCTGCCAGGCGGGGCTGGTCATGACGTCCTGCCAGGCGGCGGCCTCGGCGGCCGGCACGTACGGCACGACCTGCACGGTGAACAGGTGGTCCTGCGCGCCGATCGCCTGCTGGACCTGCTGGTAGTCGCCGGCGGTGAGCTTGCCGGACGGCCAGCCGCGGGCCAGCAGGGCGTCCTCGCGGGCCAGCATCTCCTTGGCCCAGAAGGCGTTCACCAGGGTCTTGGAGATCCAGGTGACCTCGCCGTTGTCGACGTGGCTCAGCGCGGTGAACAGCCGCAGGTCGACGGCGATCAGGTCGGTGTAGTAGGTGAAGGCGGTCTGCTGGTCGACGGCGGCGCGGTCGATCGCCGCCCGCTGCTCGGCCAGCTTGCCCATCGCCTGCCGGGCCTCGGTGACCGCGGTGCGCACCTCGGTGGGCGCGCTGTCGGCGGTCTCGTCGGAGAGCGACTGGAACTGGCGCACCGCGTCGTCGGTGAGCTGTCGCTGGCGGCGCAGCGCGTCGGTGACGCTGCCGGGCCGGGCGAGCGCCTCGGCGCTGAGCCGGCGCTCCTCCTGGAGGTTGTAGTAGACGTGGTTGGACGGCTGCCCGGCCTTCTGGGCCAGCAGGCCCTGGGCCGCCTGGCGCTGGAAGTCGAGGAAGGTCTGGCCGCTGGTGACCGCCCAGAGGGCGGCGAGGGCGAGACTGGGGACGACGGCCAGGACGAGCAGCGCCGTCCGCAGGGACAGGCGCGGACGCCTGCGGGGGGACTTCGGCGTCGGGGGCCGCCGATTCGCACGCGCGCGCAGAGCTGACTCCTTGGGACTGGCGGCCGGCCTGGTGGGGCCGAACCGTCCGGGGGCACGAGCTTTTGACGAAGTGATACTAGTCATACGGTGTGATAGGAGTGAAAACTCGTTCGCTGCCTGGACGGTGTGCGCACACAGTCTTAACACACCGTCATCGGGTCGTTAATGATCGGTGAACGAAGGAGCCGTGCGGGGCGCGGCGCTCCAGGGCTCCGGCGGCCGGCCGCCGATGCGCCGTGATCGTGTGCGGAGCGTGCCTCCCGATTGCCCGCCCGGCCGGGGGGTGGCTGCCCTGCCGGTGCGGCCGCGACTGCCCGAACGGGTGCTCGTGGAGGCGGGCTGACGGGGGATCGGGGCGGGGGGCCGGCCGGCCAGTCGGGCAGCCCCGGCGGCTCGGGCGATTCAGGTGGCTCGGGCGGCTCGGGGGCTCGGGTGGCTCGGGCGGCTCGGGGGCTCGGGTGGCTCAGGCGGCGAGCAGGCGGGTCAGGGTCGAGGTCAGTTCGTCCGCCAGGACCTGCCCGGCCGCCTCCGCGTCGCGCCGGCGGACGGCCTCCACCAGCTCCGCGTGGGTCGCGTAGCCGTGGTGCGGATCGCCCTCGCGCAGCCCCAGCAGTCCGACCAGCTCGACCAGGCGCTCCCGGAGTACCGGGACGAACTCGGCGAACAGATCGGAGAGCACCGGATTGTGGGCGGCCGCCACCACCGTCGCGTGCAGGGCGATGTCCGCGTCCACGAAGGCGGCGTCGTCCGCCGCGCCCGCCGCGTGGCGGGCGGTCAGCGCCCGGTCGAGCGCCGCCTCGTCGGCCTCGTCGTGCCGGACGGCGGCCAGCCGGGCCGCCTGGACCTCGATCATCGCCCGCACCTCGTACACGTGCGCCAGCTCGGCCCGGCGCAGCCGCGCCGACCAGTCCTCGCCCGGCCGGTCCGCCGTCACGAACACCCCCGAGCCCTGGCGGCTCTGCACCATGCCGGCGCCCGCCAGCGCGCGCAGCGCCTCCCGGACGGTGGACCGGCCGACGCCCAGCTCCTTGGCCAGGGCCACCTCGCCGGGGAGCTTGCCGCCGACCGGCCACTGCCCGGCCGCGATCTGCTCGGCGATCCGCCGGGTCGCCTGGTCGACCAGGGGGGAGGGGCGCAGCGGGTCGAGCGGAGACATCGCGTTCACCTGTCAGGTTGTCTGAGGACTTGGTTCACGGTTACGGTACCCCGCATGAAGTCGTGGAGTCTCCTTCCCGGCTGCCTTCGCGGTGGCCTTCTTGGTGGCCGCAGCGGGGTCTGACCGGACCGGCACCCCGCTGCGGGGCGCCGTGCTGCCGGTTCGTCCTCCGGTGCAGAACCCGAGACGAAGGACTTCCCCCATGCCATTCCCCACGCTCCGCACCCCCGCCGGGCCCGTACCGGCCGCCGCCCCCGACTGGAATCCGCAGCGCGGCAGCGCCATGCCGTTCCAGCGCTACCGCCCCGCCCACGAGCGGGTCGAGCTGCCCGCCGGCGACCGGCGGCAGTGGCCCTCCCGGCGGATCGAGCGGGCTCCGCTCTGGGTGCCCGTCGACCTGCGCGACGGCAACCAGGCGCTGGCCGAGCCGATGGACCCGGCGCGCAAGCAGCGGATGTTCGACCTCTTCCTGGCCATGGGCTTCAAGGAGATCGAGGTCGGCTACCCCTCCGCCAGCCGGACCGACTTCGACTTCGTCCGCCGGCTGGCCGACACGCCCGGGGCCGTCCCCGAGGACGTCACCGTGGTGGTCTTCACCGCCGCCCGCGCCGACCTGGTCGAGCGGACCTTCCGCTCCGTCGAGGGGCTGCCCCGGGTGGTCGTGCACCTCTACACCGCCACCGCGCCGATCTGGCGCGGCGTGGTGCTCGGCCGCGGCCGGGCGGAGGTGCGCGCCCTGGTCACCGAGGCCGCCGAACTGATGGCCCGGCTGGCCGAGGGCCGCCCCGGCGTCCGCTTCGAGTTCTCGCCGGAGGTGTTCAACCTGACCGAGCCGGACTACGTCCTGGAGGTCTGCAACGGCCTCACCGAGCTGTGGGACGCGAGCCACGACCGGCCGGTGATCCACAACCTGCCCGCCACCGTCGAGATCGCCACCCCCAACGTCTACGCCGACCAGATCGAGTACGTGCACCGCCACCTGGCCCGGCGGGAGTCGGTGATCCTCTCCGTCCACCCGCACAACGACCGCGGCACCGGGGTCGCCTGCGCCGAACTCGCCCTGCTGGCGGGCGCGCAGCGGGTCGAGGGCTGCCTGTTCGGCAACGGCGAGCGGACCGGCAACGTCGACCTCGTCACGCTGGCGCTCAACCTGCACACCCAGGGCGTCGACCCGATGATCGACTTCTCGGACATCGACGAGATCCGGCGCACGGTCGAACACGTCAACCGGCTGCCCGTGCACGAACGCCACCCCTACGCCGGCGACCTCGTGCACACCGCCTTCTCCGGCACCCACCAGGACGCCATCCGGAAGGGCTTCGCGCACCACGCCAAGGCGGCGGCCGACCTCGGCCTGCCACCGGGCCGGGCCCCGTGGGCCGTTCCCTACCTGCCGATCGACCCGGCCGACCTCGGGCGGGACTACGAGGCGGTGATCCGGGTCAACAGCCAGTCCGGCAAGGGCGGGATCGCCTACCTGCTGCAGACCGGGCACGGGCTGGAGCTGCCCCGGCGGCTCCAGATCGAGTTCGCCCGGGTGGTCCAGGAGTCGGCCGACGACAGCGGCCGCGAGGTCGGGGCCGACGAGCTGTACGCGCTGTTCCGCTCCCACTACCTGGACGCGGCCCCGGCCGTCGACTGGCGCACCGGGGAGGAGGACGGCCGCCACTGGGCCGAGGTCGGCGGGCACCGGGGCGAGGGCAACGGCCCGCTGGACGCCGTCACCGCCGCACTGCGCGCCGCCGGGACGGCCGTCGACATCCTCCGCTTCACCGAGCACGCCGTGCGCACCGGGCCCGACAGCGACGCCGTCGCCTACGTCGAGGCGCGGGTGGCGGGGCAGGTGGTCTGGGGCGCCGGCCGGGACTCCTCCGTCCTCGTGGCCGGGGTCCGGGCCGTGCTGAGCGCCGTCGGCCGGGCGGCCGCGGGGCACGGGAGGATGCCGGTATGACACCCTCCCTCCCCACCCGGAGCCAGGCGGTCGCCGACGCCCTCGCGGCGGCCGGCCTGCCCGGCGAGATCCGCGTCCTGCCCGACTCCGCGCGCACCGCCGCCGAGGCGGCCGCCGCCCTCGGCTGCGAGGCCGGGGCCATCGCCAACAGCCTGGTGTTCAGCTGCGACGGCGCTCCGCTGCTGGTCATGACCAGCGGGGCGCACCGCGTCGACACGGCCTACCTGGCCGGGCGGCTGGGCACCGGCCCGATCGTCCGGGCGAGCGCCGCCGAGGTCCGCGAGGCCACCGGCCAGGCCATCGGCGGCGTCGCCCCGGTGGGCCACCCGGCGCCGCTGCGCACCGTGGTGGACGAGGCGCTGGCCGGGTACGAGCTGCTCTGGGCGGCCGCCGGACACCCGCACACCGTGGTGCCGATGACCTACGACGAACTGCTCCGGCTCACCGGCGGCACGCCGTCGGCGGTGGTCGCGCCCTAGCCTCCGGTCCCCTGGCGCCGCGCGCGCGTGGCGTCAGGGGGCGGGCGACGGGGTCGATTTCACCTTTGGATCATCCCTTGGTAGTTTCTTCCTCGTCGGCGGGACGAGATCGCGGAAGTGATCGGAAGCCCGGCGGTCAGGCGTCGGTGGTGCAGTGGTAGCACGCCCGCTTTCAGCGGGAAGGGTTCGTTCGATTCGGGCCCGGCGCTCGGACGTGCAGGGCGGGAGTCGTCATCGGCTCCCGCCCTCGCTGCTTTCCCGGGGGCCTTCGCTCCGGGGCTCTTCCGTCATCGGCTCCCCGCGTCCGGGTTCTTTGGGTCCCGGGGCCGAGGCGCGGGCGACCAGGAGCAGGAACAGCCCGCACAGCGCCACGAGCAGCCAGCCGGGCCGCGACGCGACGGCCAGGCCGTCCGGGCCGACCCCCACCACCAGGCCGCCCGCGACCGCGATGCCGATCGCCGCGCCGACCTGACGCGCGGTGGAGGTGATCGCCCCGGCCACCCCGGCCCGGGACGGCGGCAGACCGCCGACCGCGGTGTTGGTGATCGGCGCGTTGGCGAAACCGAAGCCGACACCGATGAGCAGGTAGGCCGCCAGGAGCAGCGGGACACCGGTGTCCGGGCCGAGATCCACCAGACAGAGACCGCCCGCGGCGACGAACCCGCCCGCCAGCAGGAGCGGCCGCCTCGGCCCGAACCGCGCCACCAGGGAGCCGGACCACGGCGCGCACACCGTCGCCCCGAGCGCCATCGGCAGGGTCGCCGCCCCGGTGGCCAGCGCCGTCCAGCCCCGGGCGTGCTGGAGGTACAGCGTGTTGAGCAGCAGGCTCACGTTCAGGGCGACGAACAGGGCCACGGCGCCCAGGGCCGCCATGGCGAACGGCATCCGGCGGAAGAGCGCGAGGTCCATCAGCGGCTCGGGCCGGCGCAGCTCGACCCGGGCGAACCCGGCGGTGGCGAGCGCCGCCACCGCGCAACCGGCCACCGCCGCAGGAGAGGTCCAGCCGATCCGGGGGCCCTCGATGAGCACGGCCACCGCACTGCCCAGGGCCAGCACCAGCAGCGACTGGCCGGGGAGGTCGAGCCGCCGGGCGCGCTGCCCGTGCGACTCCGGCACGAACACCGCCACCAGGACGAGGGCGGCGAGGATGACCGGCGCGTTGATCCAGAACACCGAGCGCCAGCCGAAGGCCGCGATGAGCGCCCCGCCGGTGACCGGCCCGGCCGCCATGCTGAGCCCGAAGACGGACGCCCAGACGCCGATCGCCCGGGCCCGCTCCCGGGGGTCGGGCATCGTGTTCACCACGATCGCCAGGGCGACCGGGCTGAGCATCGAGGCACCGACCCCCTGGGCGGCCCGGGCCGCGACGAGGAAGCCGAGCGAGGGCGCCACCGCGCAGGCGAGCGAGGCGAGGCCGAAGACGACCAGCCCGGTCCGGAACACGCGCCGGCGGCCGAAGCGGTCCGCGAGGGCGCCGGCCGAGATCAACAGACCGGCCAGGACGACGGTGTAGGCGTCCACGACCCATTCCAGCCCGCTGGTGCCCACCGCCAGCCCGCGCCCGATCTCGGGCAGGCCGACGTTGACGATGGTGGTGTCCAGCCCGACCAGGAGCATGCTCAGCGCGCAGACGGCGAGCACCGTCCACCGTCGGCGGATGCTCAGTGCGGGTCGATCAGCCAGGATTGTCGTGGTCACGGGCCCACCTTCGGTTCGGTAACGTCTGCGGCCCCATGCTCGGACCGGGCGGCAGCGCCGGCCCAGCATCTTTGCGAAGACCGCAAAAACGCGCTCCGGCCCGCCCGAGGGGCCGGACGGACCGGAGGCACCCCATGAACGGCGACCGCACCGACCCCGTGAAGTCCGTGAAGCCCGTGAAGCCCGGGGAGCCCGTGACGCCCGTGGAGCCCGTGGAGTCACTGGAGACCGGGGAGCCCGTCGCGCCGGTGGCCGGTGGCGACGACGTCGACGAGATCCTCGCCGGCATCGGGCCGCGGCTGCGGGCCCTGCGCCGCGACCGCGGGCTCACCCTGGAGGCCCTCGCGGAGACCACCGGGATCTCGGTGAGCACGCTGTCGCGCCTGGAGTCGGGCAAGCGGCGCCCGACCCTCGAACTGCTCATCCCGCTCGCGCGCACGCACCGGGTCGCCCTGGACCAGCTGGTCGCGGCCCCGGCGACCGGGGATCCGCGCCTGCACCTGAAGCCGCAGCACCGGGAGCGCGGCAACGTCCTGGTGCCGCTGACGCAGTACCCGGGCCGGGTCCAGGTGTTCAAGCAGGTGCTCGCCCACCGCGAGCCCAAGATGGTGACCCACGCCGGTTACGAATGGCTGTATGTGCTCGCCGGCGGCCTCCGGCTCATTCTCGGCGAGCGCGAATTCACCCTCTGCCCGGGCGAGGTGGCCGAGTTCGACACCGGTGAGCCGCACTGGTTCGGCCCCGTCGACGCGAACGCGGTGGAGATCCTGCACCTGTTCGGCCCACACGGCGACCAGGCCGTCGTACGTACCGGGTCTGCCAGGCAGGCTCCTTGACGGTCCGTCCGTTGGGGCCCGGCCGTCGCGCGGGTGGCCGCGCCACCGCCGGGCGGCGCCATCTCGGCGGCGCCGCCCGGCGGTTCGGGGTGCGGGTCGGCGGCTAGATGCCGAAGGCGTCGGCCCAACGGACCGTCCCGGACGGCAGCGGGTGCCGGTCGTCCAGGCTCAGCGCCATCCACGCCTCGTCGGGCGCGTCGACGGTGAGAACCAGTCCGTGCGCGGAGGCGCGGACGAAGTCGAACCGCGGGTAGTACGACGGGTGTCCGAGCAGCACGACGAAGCGCTCGCCGAGGCCCCGGGCGGCGTCGAGCGCCGCCCGGACCGCGGCCGAACCGGCGCCGGAGCGCTGGTGGTCCGGATGCACGGATACCGGGCCCAGCGCGAGCGCCGGGACATCACCGATGAACGCGCGGCTCAGCACCGCATGGCCGACGGGGGTGCCGGCCGGACCGGTGGCGACGACGGAGAGGCCGTCGATCCAGCCCTCGTCGGTGCGCAGCACGGCGAGCAGGTCGGCCTCCGCGGGCCGGCCGAACGCCGCGAGGGTGAGGGCCTGGACGGCCGGGACATCGGCGTCGGACTCGACGCGGGTCTGCCAGGAGGAAGCGGACGAAGACGGAGAGGACATGGTGGAAACCCTTGGCTGAAGGGCCCGTCGCGGCGGCGCCGCGCACCCGCGGCGCGGGGGCGGAAGCCGTCAGACCAGGGCCCGGGGAGTGTGAACCGTCGCCTGGGCGCTGCGCGGTACGGGCGCAGCCGTCGTCACCGTGGCCACTGGTCCACCTCCTTCGCCGAGCTCGTCGTCCTGTCGTCCGGTCCGGACCAGTCGAAGGTAACACGGACAGCGGAACGGACGCCCCCGGTTTTCCGGCCGGCCGCCGGGCGGCGCGGACGGAGTCCGCGATCGGGCGCGCGTCAATGGCGATCGACCGGCAAATAACTTCCGGTGCACCCGTCGGATGGTGGTCTGTCCAGTTTTGCGAGGCGGCAAAAATCTTCCGGTTGACAGTCGTCGCAGCGTATTGAATTCTTTCAATCGCCGGGGAGCCGCGCAGCTCTTCGGACCAAATAGCGATCGACTCCGGGGGCCGGCAGAGCGAGCGGTGCAGGAATCACTGGATCATGCGAGCGGCCGGACGGTCGGCGCCGGCCAGTCCGGACGGATGTCCGGACGCGGTTTCCACGAGTACGCCTGATCACCCGGAATTTGTGATGCCGAAAAGGCCCCGGGGAGGGCCCGGCATTTCCGTACCGAAATTCAACAAGGAATCTGGCGTGCACTCATACATGAACATCAAGAAGTCCGCGCGAATCAGCCACGACTTCTGGGAGGTCACCGCCGCGGCCGGGATGTTCGACATCGTGGTGTCCGGCCTCGGCGACGGGCGGCACCGGACGCTGGCCGACGGCCACGAGTTCGTGAACATGTCGTCGTACTCCTACCTCGGCCTCGACACCCACCCGCGGATCGTGCGGGCGGCCGCCGACGCGGTGCTCGCCGAAGGGGCGCTCAACAGCTCGACCTCGCGGATGCGGATCCGGTTCGGATCGCTGCGGGACGCCGAGACGGCGCTCTCCGAGCTGTTCGACGTCGAGGCGCTGACCGTCGCCTCCTGCGCGGCCGCCGCCTGGGCGAGCCTGCCGCTGCTGGCCTCCGGGCTGCTGACGGACGGCGTCGCGCCGCTCATGGTCTTCGACAAGAACGCGCACTTCTGTCTCAACGCGATGAAGCCCGCGGTGGCCGACGAGGCGGAGATCGCCACCGTCGCCCACAACGACGTGGACGCGCTGGAGGACCTCTGCCGCAAGCACCCGCAGGTCGCCTACGTCGCCGACGGCGTCTACAGCACCGGCGGCGCCGCGCCGATCCCCGAACTGCTGCGCCTGCAGGAGAAGTACGGGCTGTTCCTGTTCTTCGACGAGGCGCACGGCGTCTCCACCGTCGGCGAGCGCGGCCGGGGCGCCGTGCTGGAGGCGATGGCGGCGAACGGCGGGATGAACGACCGCACGCTGATCATCACCTCGCTCAACAAGGGCTTCGGCGCCTCCGGCGGCGCGATCTTCCTCGGCCGCAACGGCTCGCAGCAGCGCCGCGACACCGCGCTGCGCAACGGCGGCCCGCTGATGTGGTCGCAGCGCATCAACACCGCCGGACTGGGCGCCATCATGGCCTCCGCGGAGCTGCACGGCTCCCCGGAGCTCAAGGAGCTCCAGCTCAGGCTCCAGGACAACATCGCGCTCTTCGACTCGCTGGTGGAGACCTCCTTCAACGGCGACGGCCTGCCGATCCGCTTCGTGGACATCGGCTCCGAGGACGCCACCATCCGCCTCGCCGGATCGCTGCTGGAGCGCGGCTACTACACCTCGCCGATCTTCTTCCCGGTGATCGGCCGGGGCAAGGCCGGGCTGCGGCTGATGCTGCGCGCCAACATGGCCGAGGCCGAGATCCGCGACTTCTGCGGCGCGCTGAACGACGGCCTGCGGGCCGAGGCGGCCCGCGAGCCGGGGCAGGACCAGCGATGACGGCCCTGCGCTCGCACATCGACTCCTCCGCCGAGGTCTTCCGCCGCAACGCCGCGGCCTTCGACGAGAAGCGCCAGGTCATCGCCCGGGCCCGGGCCGCCGCGATCGCCGGCGGGGACGAGCGCTCGCGCCGGCGCCACACCGAGCGCGGCAAGCTGACGGCCCGCCAGCGGGTCTACCAGCTGCTGGACCCGGGAACGCCGTTCATGGAGCTGGGCCAGCTGGCCGGGCACGAGGTGTACGACGAGCACGTGCCCTCGGCCGCGCTGGTCACCGGCATCGGCATGGTGAGCGGCCGCCCGGTGGTGGTCTTCGCCAACGACGCCACGGTCAAGGGCGGCAGCTACTTCCCGCTCACCGTGGAGAAGCAGCTCCGGGCCCAGCTGGTGGCCCGGGAGAACGGCCTGCCCTGCATCTACCTGGTGGACTCCGGCGGGGTCTACCTGCCGCTCCAGGAGCAGCTGTTCCCCGGCGAGTACCACCTGGGCCGGATGTTCCGGAACATCGCCGAGATGTCGGCGCTCGGCCTGCCGCAGATCGCCGCGGTGATGGGCAACTGCACCGCCGGCGGCGCCTACATCCCGTCGATGTGCGACGAGACGGTGATCGTCCGCGGCACCGGCACGGTCTTCCTGGGCGGCCCGCAGCTGGTGCGCGCGGCCACCGGCGAGGTGGTGGACGCCGAGACGCTGGGCGGCGCCGACCTGCACACCCGGGTCAGCGGGGTGGCCGACCACCTCGCCGAGAGCGACGAGCACGCCCTGTCGATCGTCCGGGAGATCATGGCCCGGGACGGCCGGCCGGCCCTCAGCCCGCCGCCGCAGCCCCCGCGCGCGCCGCTGTACGACCCGGCGGAGCTGCCCGGCATCGTCAGCGCCAGCCTGCGCGAGCACATCCCGGCCCGGGAGATCCTGGCCCGGCTGCTGGACGGCAGCGAACTCGCCGAGTACCGGGCCCGGTACGGGCCGACCATCGTGTGCGGTACCGGCCACATCGGCGGCTACCCGGTGGGCGTGGTGATCAACGACGGGGTGCTGTTCCCGGAGAGCGCCCAGAAGGCCGCGAACTTCATCGAGCTCTGCACCCAGCGGGACATCCCGCTGCTGTTCCTGCACAACATCAACGGCTTCATGGTCGGCGCCGAGTACGAGGCCGACGGCATCGCCAAGCACGGCGCCAAGCTGGTCAACGCGGTCTCCACGGCCAAGGTCCCCAAGTTCAGCCTGGTGATCGGCGGCAGCTACGGCGCCGGCAACCTGGCGATGTGCGGGCGCTCGATGGGCCCCCGGCTGATGGCCATGTGGCCGAGCGCCAAGTCCACCGTCGTCGGCGCCGAGCAGACCGCGACGGTGATGGCGCTGATCCGCAGCGACCAGCTCGCCAAGGAGGGCAAGGTCCTCTCCCCCGAGGAGGAGGAGTCGATCCGGCGCCCCATCATCGAGACGTACGAGCGCCAGTCGCACCCGCTCTACTACGCCGCCCGGATGTGGGTGGACGCCGTGGTGGACCCGACCGAGACCCGTGAGTGGCTGGCGCTCTGCCTCGCCATGTCCGCCGACGCCCCCAAGCAGGAAACGCGCTTCGGCGTGTTCAGGATGTGATGACGGAAATGATCAAGCGTCTCCTGATCGCCAACCGCGGCGAGATCGCCCGGCGGATCGCCCGCACCTGCCGCCGGCTCGGCATCGAGTACGTGGCGGTACACTCCGACGCCGACCGCTCCTCGGCCCACCTGGCGGGCGCCGTCGAGCGGGTCCGGATCGGCCCCGCCGCGGCCGCCGAGAGCTACCTGGACGTCGACGCGCTGGTCGACGCCGCCGTCCGGACCGGCTGCGACGCCGTCCACCCCGGCTACGGCTTCCTCTCCGAGCACCCCGGCTTCGCGGCGGCGGTCGCCGGGGCCGGGCTGGTCTGGGTCGGCCCGGACGCCGCCACGATCACCGCGATGGGCGACAAGTCGACCGCCCGCGCGCTGATGGCCGCCGCCGGGGTCCCGGTGCTGCCCGGCTCCGGGACGGCCACCGAGTCGGCCGAGGAGATCCTGGCCGACGCCGAGCGGATCGGCTACCCGGTGATCCTGAAGCCCGTCGCGGGCGGCGGCGGCAAGGGCATGCAGGTGGTCCGCGCGGCCGCCGAGCTGCCCGAGGCGGTGGCCGAGGCCGTCCGGCTGGGCCGCAGCAACTTCGGCGACGGCCGGCTGCTGGTCGAGCGGTACGTGGAGCGGCCCCGCCACATCGAGGTCCAGGTCTTCGGCGACGACCACGGGAACGTGGTGCACCTCTTCGAGCGCGAGTGCTCGCTGCAGCGCCGCCACCAGAAGATCGTCGAGGAGGCCCCGGCCGCCAACCTGGCGCCCGCCGTCCGGGCGGAGCTGCTGGAGGCGGCCGTCCGCGGCGCCCGGTCGCTCGGCTACGTCAACGCCGGCACCTTCGAGTTCATCCTGGACGCCACCGACCGCTGCTACTTCCTGGAGGTCAACACCCGGCTCCAGGTGGAGCACCCGGTCACCGAGGAGATCACCGGCGTCGACCTGGTGGAATGGCAGCTGAGAGTCGCCGACGGGCAGCGGCTGCCGCTCGACCAGCACGAGATCACCGCGACCGGCCACGCCGTCGAGGTCCGCGTCTACGCCGAGGACCCGGCCGACGGCTTCCGGCCCGCGCCGGGCCGCGCGGCGGCGGTCCGCTGGCCGGCCGGCATCCGGGTGGAGGCGGCGTTCGACGACACCGGATCGGGCACCGACGGGGCCGCGTCCGGCTCCGCCGCGCCGGAACCGGCCTTCGCGGGCGGTCCGGGCGGTGACGCGGCCTTCGGCGGAGCCGTCTTCGGCGGCGGCGCCGAGGTCCCGGCCTTCTACGACCCGATGTTCGCCAAGCTGATCGCGCACGGCCCGGACCGCCCGAGCGCCCTGCGCCGGCTGCTCCCGGCCGTCCGCGACACCGCCCTGCCCGGGCTGACCACCAACCTCGGCTTCCTCGCCGAACTCCTCCAGGCCCCCGCCGTGGTCGCCGGGCGGATGGACACCCACCTGGTGGACGCCCTGGTCTCGACCGGGACCGGGCAGTCGGGGCAGGGCGAGCCGGCCGGCCCCGCCGGCCGCACCGACCGGGTCCTGGCCGCCGCGGCCTGCGCGGCCGCGATGCAGCTGCCGCCCGTCGACGACGCCCCCGCCTCGCCGTGGCACGGCGCGGTCGGCCCGTTCGACCGCCACCGGCTGGACCCGGTCGCGCCGTTCGGCCGGGTCGTGCTGCGGCACGGCCGGCGGACGCTGCAGGCCGGACTCACCGGACGGCGCGGCGCCGCCGTCGACGTCCAGGTCGAGTCCACCCCGTTCACCGTCACGGTCGCCGCCGTACCGGGCCACCCCGGCCTGTACCGGGGCACCGTCGGCGACCGGCGCTGGACCGGTCTGCGCAGTCCCGCCGGCTGGGAGCTCTCCGTCGACGGGCACCGGGTGGCGCTGGCCGCCCAGAGCTTCGCCGAGGGCGGCTCCGGGGCCGCCGACAACGCCGTGAAGTCGCTGATGCCGGGCACGGTGGTCGGACTGCTCTGCGAGGTCGGCGACCGGGTCGAGGAGGGGGACGCCCTCGTCATCGTCGAGGCGATGAAGATGGAGAACCGCATCCTCGCCCCGTTCTCGGGCGTCGTCACCGCGATCCGCTGCGCCGTGCGCGACCTGGTGGCGACCGAACAGGTCCTGGTCGAACTCGACGCCGACGCCGAAGCCTGAGCGCCCGACCCGCCCGATCCGCCCGACCCGCCCGACCCGCCCCACCGCCCCCGTCAGTTGAAGTAGCACCCCCCGCACCACGCACGCAAGGAGCCCTCTCATGCCCGCTGAACCAACCCCCCGGAAGCTGCTGCTGGTCGGCGGGGTACGGGCGGTGCCGCTCGGCCTCGACATGGCGCGGCTCGCCCTGGACCAGGCCCACGCGCGCGGGCTGCGGACCCACCTGACGAACCAGGAGGCCGTCCTCGCCGCCACCCCCGGGGTGGCCGAACAGGCCGGCGCCGTCTCGGCGGTGGACTTCGCCAACCCCGGCGAGTCCGCCGCCTGGGCGCGCGACCGGGCCGCCGCGGGCGAGCGCTTCGACGCCGTCCTCGCCCTCCAGGAGATGGCCCAGGTGGCCGCAGCCGAGACCGCCGAGGCACTGGGCCTGCCGGGCAACCCGGCCGAGGCCGTCCGACGGGTCCGCACCAAGGACGCCTGCCGGACCGCCCTGGCCGCCGCCGGCTTCCGGCAGCCCGCCGTCCGGCTCTGCGCGGACGAGGCGGAGGCGGCGGAGTTCCTGCGCGGCTCCACCGGGCCGTGGATCGTCAAGCCCCGTGACGCGATGGGCAGTACGGGCGTCAGCCGGATCACCGGGCCGGACGGACTGCCCGCCGCGATCGCGCTGCTGCCCGGCCGCAACCCCTTCCTGGTCGAGGAGTTCGTCCAGGGCGCCGAGTACAGCGTCGAGGGCCTCTTCCTCGGCGGCGAGCCGGTCGTCCTCGCGGTCACCGAGAAGGAGAAGGTGGAGCCGCCGTTCTTCGTCGAGGTCGGCCACATCCTCCCGGCCGAACTCCCGGACACGCAGCGTGAGGAGATCGAGCGTCAGGTCAAGGCGGCGCTCGCCGTGCTGGGCCTGCGCGTCGGCGGCTTCCACGTCGAACTCTGGCTGAGCCCGGACGGCATCGTGCTCGGCGAGGTGCACGGGCGGTTCGGCGGCGACTGGATCCACCGGATGCTCGCCCACGTCGTCCCCGGCCTGGAGCTGTTCGGCCTCCTCTACGACGACCTGCTGGGCCTGCCGCGCGACGAGGCCGCGCCGACGCCGGTCCGGGCCGCCGCCGCCCGCTACCTCACCCCGCCGCCCGGCCTGGTGACCGCGGTCGAGGGGTGGACGGAGGCGGCGAACCACCCGGACGTGCTCTACGCCGACCTCGCGGTCGGACCCGGCGGCACCGTCCGCCCGCTGCGCACCTCCGGGGACCGGGCGGGCGTGATCGTGGTCGGGGCCGACACCCCGGACCAGGCCCGCAAGCTCGCCCGCGAGCTGGCCGACTCGGTCCGCTTCACGGTGGAGCCGGCCCGGACGGTGGAGCCGGCATGACGCACACGGACGCCCCGCCCCGGGCGGCCGGCCTGCTGAGCCGGCTGACCGCCACGCTGCTGCCCGCCTCCCGGCAGGGCCGGATCATGGCCGCCGGGACCACCGTGGACGCGGTCGCCAACGGCCTCTACCTGGCCACCGCCACGCTCTACTTCGTCCGCTACCTCGACATCACGGCGGTCGCGGTCGGCACCGCGATCGCCGCGGCCAACATCGCCGGCCTGCTCAGTCCGCTGGTCTTCGGCCCGCTCGCGGACCGGCTCGGCGCCCGGCCGGTCTACGTGGCGCTGACGCTGGTCCGGGCGCTCGGCTTCATCGGGTACGCCCTGGTCGGCAGTTACGCCGGCTACCTGGTCGTCACCTGTCTGACCATCGCCGCCGCGCGGGCCTGCTCACCGCTGCTCCAGGTGATCGTCGGCGAGTTCGAGGGGGCCGCCGAGCGGACGAAGACGATGGCCTCGCTGCGCGCCATCACCAACATCGGCCTCACTGCCGGCTTCCTGCTGGCCGCCCTGGTGCAGGCCGCGCACTCCCGGGTCGCCTTCGTGGCGCTCTTCCTGTTCAACGCGGCCGCCTTCGCCGCCGTCGCGCTCGCCGTGGTGCGGGCCGGCCGGGTGGCGGGATCGTCGGCCGCGCCGGCTGCCGCGCCCGCCGAGGCCGGGGCGGAGGGCGGCTCCGGCTCGCCGTACCGGGACCGGCGGTTCCTGCTGGTCACGGCCGCCAACGCGGTGCTGATGCTGCACGACTGCGTGCTGTTCATCCTGTTGCCGCTCTGGGTGGTGGACCGGGCCGGGCTGCCGGCCAGTGCCAGCTCGGCCCTGCTGGCGATCAACACCGTGCTGACCGTGGTGCTCCAGCTCTCGGTGGCCCGGTTCGCCCAGGGGCTGGCCAAGGCGCTGCGGATGCTCCGGGTCGCCTGCCTCTTCCTGGTGCTGGCCTGCGCGTTCTTCGCCTTCGCCGACGGCCGGGGCAAGTACCTGGCGCTGGCCGCCGCGGTGGTCGCCGTCGCGCTGCTGACCGTGGGGGAGAACCTGCACGCCGTCTCGCGCTGGGAGATCTCCTACGAGCTGTCGCCGCCGGTGGGCCGCTCCCGCTACCTGTCGCTGTTCAGCACGGGCATGAGCGCGCAGCTGATCGTCGGCCCGTTCCTGGCCACCGGTCTGCTGCTGCCGGCCGGCGCGATCGGCTGGGTGCTGCTCGCCGCGCTGTTCGCGGGCGCGACCACCGTGACGGTGCTCGCCGGCCGCACCGGCATCCAGAAGTCACCGGCCGTTTCCCAGGAGGCGCTGACCGGCTGATGTCACTCTGCGTTGCTTGAACGATCACAACCGAGCAAGTACAGTCCCCCTAGAGCGTGTCAAGGGCCACGCGGGCACACCGGGGGGTGGACTTCATGCTGCGACGCTCGGTCGCGACGTTCCCCGGTCTGCCTTTCCGATGTCGGTCCAGCCACTGAACCAGTCGTTCAGCAAGGGGACTTGTCATCACCGACCGGGCTGACGAACCATCAGCCGCGCCGGTACTTCGGGCTGTCCGAATTCGACACGTCCCCCCTCGGGGCCGTCATCGTCGAATGCAGGAACAGACCGGAGTGAGCCATGGTGCTGCGCGAGGCACTGAGCATCCCCATCCCCCTCGACCACGAAGCGTCGACCACCGCCGAACTCCCCGGCCTCGCCAGTCTGCTACGCGACTGGCGAGGCCGGGCCGGCCTGCGAATGGGGCTGGCCAAGCCGCTGCCCCAGATGGTCGTCGCCACCAGACTCGGCATGAGCGAGCGCTGGTACCGCGACCTGGAGCGAGGCGGCACCGCCCGCTTCGACCCCAGACTGCTGGCGCTGCTCGCCGACGTGCTGCTGCTCGACGCCGACGAGCGCGCCACCCTCTACCTCTACGCGATGGGCGGCACCCCGGCCGCCGGCCCGGCCCGGCCGGAGGACCTCACAGCCCTCCAGGAGCTGGTCGACCGGCAGATGCCGAGACCGGCCTTCATCGCCGACCGCGCCTGGACCCTCGTCGGCCACAACCGGGCCGCCGCCGAGTGGTTCCCCTGGATGAGCAGGCCCGGGGCCAACTTCGCCCGCTGGGTGCTGACCGCCCCGGAGGCCCGCGAACAGGTCGCCGACTGGACGTGGCAGGCCCGGATGACCCTCGCCATGATCCGCTTCGCGCTGGCCCGCTACCCCGGGGACGAGTCGGTGGTCGCCCTGCTCACCGACGTGCTGCGCGACCCGGTCTGCCGCCGGCTCTGGGCCGGCCGGGCCTGCGTGGTCGCCAACCGGGACGGCGACCGCTTCGGCCTGCGGCTGCCGCACCTCTCGCCCGAACCGATCGAGACGGTCGCCCAGGTCCTCACCCCCGGTGGCCGACCGGACCTCAGCTTCGTCGTCCTGGGGCCGCCGCCCGGGGTCTGACCGCGGGGTGCCCCGGGGCCGCCGGCCCCGGGGTCCGAGCGGGGGTCGGGGCGGCCGGGCGCGGCGTCAGTGGAAACGCGTCACGAACCGGCGCTGCCAGGGGGTCTCGACGGCGCGCCGGTCGTAGTGCTCCCGCACGAAGGCGACCGCCCCGCCGGCCGGGACGCCGTCCAGCACGGCCAGGCAGGCCAGCGCGGTCCCCGTCCGGCCGAGCCCGCCGGCGCAGGCCAGCTCGACCCGCTCGGACGCCGCCCGCTCCCAGGCCTCCCGGAGGGCGGCCGCCGCCTCGGCCCGGTCGGCGGGCAGCCGGAAGTCCGGCCAGCGGAGCCAGCGGCTCGCCCAGGGGACGGCCGGCGGCCGGTGCCCCAGCAGGTAGAGGCCGAACGCGGGTTGCGGCCCGGGCGGCAGCGGCCGCCGCAGACCGCGCCCCCGGACGAGTCGGCCGGACGGCAGGCGCAGCACCCCGGCGGCGGTGGGGTCCCAGGTGGCGGAGACGGTCATCCGGCGAGCCTACGGCGCGTCCGGCCGGTCGCGGGCGGGGCCGGGCCGGAGCACCCGGCCGTTCCGTGCCGCGGGTCCGCGCGGGTCAGCGCGGGTCAGGAGGCCGCGTACAGGCCGGTCGGGGCGGGCAGACCGGCGCGGTGCGCCAGAGCGGCGGCCTCCCCGCGCGAGGTCACGCCCAGCTTGCCCAGGATGTTGGCGACGTGGAACTTCACCGTGGACTCGCTGATCAGCAGGGCGCCGGCGATCTCCCGGTTGCGCCGGCCCCGGGCGAGCTGGTCGAGCACCTCCAGCTCCCGGGGCTGCAAGCCCTCCAGGGGGTCCGGCCCGCCGGTCGCCGCCGGGGCGCTCAGCGGCAGGTCGACGGTGACGGTGGTGCCCCAGCCGGGAACGGCGTCCACCGCGAGCCGGCCGCCCACGGCGGTGATCCGGTCCGCCGTCCGGTGCACGGCCAGGGTGTCGGCGCCGAGCAGGCCCGGGCCGTCGTCGCGCACCACGACCCGCAGGACGTCCGCGACGAACTGCCAACTCACGTGCAGGCGCGCCAGACCGTCCTGTTCCATCATGGTGAGCACGGCCGACCGGACGGCCGCCCGGGCGGTGTGCGCGATCTCGGCGGGGAGGGAGCGCCCGCCCGCCGCCGGGGCCGGCAGGTCGAGCCGGACGGGGCTGTGCCGCAGCAGCGGGCGGATCTCGTCCGCGAGCCGGGCGAAAGCGGTGGCAGCGGGCTCCTCGCTCAGCTCCCGGTCGAGGTCGGCGCCCGCGCTCAGGTCCAGCAGCGCGCCGACGGCCAGCTCGGTGGCGCTGCGGCGGGCGGTGGCGTCGTCCAGGGCGGCGGAGCGCAGCGGCGCGAGGATCGCGGAGAGCGCCGAGGCGTGCGCGCCGCTCAGCTCGGCGATGGCCCGGGCCCGGGCACCGGCGGAGGCCCGTGACGTGGCGGCGTACGCGGGGGCGGCGTCGACGGCCCGGTGGTGGGAGTGGGTGACCAGCAGCTCCCAGAGCTGCTGCAGGACGGCGAGCGGCTGGTCGGGCAGCCGCTCGCCGCCCGTCCGGACCAGCACCAGCAGGGCGCCGTTGCTGCCGGGCGGGGCGGCGGAGACCGCGACGGCCGACCGCGGCCGGCCCGCCAGGACCGCCTCGCCCTGCCAGGGCAGACCGGGTGCCACCGCCTCGGCCAGCCGGGCCAGTTCCCGGGTGGTGATCCGCCCGGTGAGCTCGGTCGGACCGTGGGCGAGGGCGGGGGAGTAGGTGCAGACGCCGCTCAGCTGGGCGAGGGCGGTGTGCGGGACGAGATCGGCGAGGACGCCGGAGAGGCGCGGGAGGAGCTGTGGCCTCGGCGCCCCCAGCACCGCCACCACCCGGGCGAGCACGTCCTCGGGGCGCTCCCAGCCGCGCTGCCGGTGCCCGGGGTGCCCGGCTCCTTCCGGGGCCTGCGCCGCGTTCCCGGCCCTCGCGTGCCCAGTCGCCGCGCTTCCCGCCCCGTCGCCTGCCCCGTGGTTCGCCATGGGTTCCAGCCTAGTCACCCGGTCCGCGCGGGTGCCTGGCCGTTCGGCCAGGCGGAACCGGCCGAACGGCGGGCCGGAGACCGCCCCTCCGGCGACCAGGCTGGAGACCGTCAGACCGACGAACTCTCCGACCAGTGAAGGACAGTGGGACTCCCATGACCAAGGCCATCGCCTTCTCCGCATTCGGCGGCGCGGACGTGCTGCACCCGATCGAGATCGACCTGCCCGCTCCCGGCCCCGGCCGGATCCGGATCGCCGTCCGGGCGGCGGGCGTGAACCCGGTGGACCACAAGCTGCGCAGCGGCGCGATGGAGGGCCTGTTCCCGGTGACCTTCCCGCACGTCGCCGGTTTCGAGGTGGCGGGCGTGGTGGAGGCCGTCGGCGAGGGGGTGGACGAGTGGGCGCCCGGGGACGAGGTGTTCGGCTCGGTCCGCGGCGGCGGCTACGCCGAACACGCCGTGGTGGGCGCCGGCGACGTGGTCCGCAAGCCGGCCGGGCTGAGCTGGGAGCAGGCCGCGGGGCTCCCGGTCGCGGCCGAGACGTCCTGGCGGGCGCTCCACCTGCTGGGCGTGGAGCGCGGCCAGACGCTGCTGGTGCACGGCGCGGCGGGCGGGGTGGGCACGATCCTGCTGCAGTTCGCCCGCTCGCGCGGGATCCGGGTGATCGGCACCGCGAGCGAGGCCAACCACCCGTACCTGCGCGAGCTGGGCGCGATCCCCGTGACGTACGGCGACGGTCTGGCCGAGCGGGTCCGGGCGGTGGCGCCGGAGGGGGTGGACCGGGTGCTGGACGCGGCCGGCCAGGGTGACGTCCTGCCGCTCTCGATCGAGCTGGCCGGCGGACCGGAGCAGGTGCTGACCATCGCCGACCACGAGGGCTCGGCCGAGTACGGCGTGCGGTTCAGCGCCGGCTCGGACACCGTCCGCCACCACGGCCCCGCGCTGGCCGCCGTGCTCGCGCTGCACGAGGATGGCACGCTGCACCTCCCGCTGCACCAGGTGTTCCCGCTGGCGGAGGTGGACCGGGCGCACCGGGTGAGCGAGCAGGGGCACGTCCGGGGCAAGCTCGTCCTCACCGTCGGCTGACGCCGGCGCCGGGGCGGTCCGCCGGGTGCCGCGGTCTGCGGAGGGGTGGAGCCGCCCCGATCGCGGCCTGACCCAACTGTGCGGTGTGCCGGTTCATCTGACGGTCGGTCGGTAGAGTCCGGTGCCATGGCTGATGCGATCGAATCCCCGGGCGCGGGGCGGCTGGCGGGCAAGTCGTGCGTGGTGACGGGTGCGGCGAGCGGGATCGGCCGTGCGGTGGCCGAACGCTTCGCCCGGGAGGGCGCGCGGGTGGTCGCGACGGACCTCGACGCCGAGGGTCTGCGGCGGCTGGCGGACGAGCTGCCGCAGGCGGTCAGTACGGTGGTCGGCGACGTCTCCCGCGAGGACGACGCCCGCCGGATGATCACCGCCGCCGTCGAGCGGCACGGCCGGATCGACGTCCTGGTCGCCAACGCGGGGGTGCTCCCGCTGTCGGAGATCACCGAGGCCGACGCCGAGGAGTGGGACCGGGTGATGGCCGTCGACGGCCGGGGGATGTTCCTCACCTGCAAGTACGCGATCGAGGCGATGGCCGGGCCCGGCGGCGCCGGCGGTGCGATCGTCTGCCTCTCCTCGATCTCCGGCGAGGCCGGCCAGCGGGGCCAGGCCGTCTACGGGCCCGCCAAGTTCGTGGCGTCCGGCCTGACCAAGCACCTGGCCGTCGAGTGGGCCGACCGCGGCATCCGGGTCAACGCCGTCGCTCCCGGCACCATCACCACCGAGCGCGTCCGCCGCCTCCAGGACGAGCCGGGCGGCTCCGACTACCTGACGGCGATCGAGAAGCTGCACCCGATGGGCCGGCTCGGCACCCCCGCCGAGGTGGCGGCGGCGGTCCTCTTCCTGGCCTCCGACGACGCCTCCTTCATCACCGGCGCGGTCCTCCCGGTGGACGGCGGGTACCTGGCGCAGTAGGGCTCGCCGGCCCTGGGGCGTGCGTGCGGGTGGTTCCCCGGACCGGTCACCATGCCCCGGCCGGTCGGCCGACGAGCTCGGCGGGCTCCCCGGAGAAGCCGACCTCGCCCCGGTGCAGCACATGGACGACGGCCGCGCCGGTGAGGCTGCGCGGGAGCGACCGCGCGGTCAGCACGACCGCCCGGCCCTCGGCGGCGGCCGTGTCGAGCAGGTGCGCGTGCAGCCGTGCGGCCACGGCCGGGGCCAGCCCCCGGTCCGGCTCGTCCAGCAGGAGCAGGCGCGGCCGGCCGGCCAACGCACGTGCCAGGGCGACCAGTTGCTGCTGCCCGCCGGAGAGCGTCCCGGCCGGCCGGGGCAGCAGGGCGGTCAGTTCGGGGAGGAGCGCGAGCACGGCCTCGGCGGGGGCGCCGGCGAGGCCGAGGTGCTCGGCCACCGTGAGCGAGGCGAACACCGCCCGCTCCGCCGGTACCAGCGTCAGCCCCAGCCGAACCCGCTGGTGGACACCGAGCGCCGTGATGTCCCGCCCCCGCCAGACCACCCGGCCGGCGGCGGGCCGGACCAGCCCGGCCAGGGCGTGCAGCACGCTGGTCCGCCCGGACCCGTTGCGGCCGAGCAGGACGGTGACCGCACCGGCGGGGAAGGCGAGGTCCACCCCGTGCAGGGCCTCCAGCGGTCCGTAGCGGACGCGGGCGCCGTGGAGTGCGGCTTCGACGGTCATCGGGTGCTCGCCCGGGTCGCCCGGGCGGTGCGGTCGGCGGGGGAGGCGGGGGCCGGCTCGCGGAGGGCTTCCGGTGGTCCCTGGCGCACACGGGCGGCTTCGACGGTCACGGGGCGCCCACCCCGGCCCCCGGCGCGGCCCCGCCCCAGGCCCGGGCCACCCGGGCGTCGGCGAGCACGGCCGCCGCCGGTCCGCAGGCCACCACCCGGCCGCCGGCCATCGCGTACACGGTGTCGGCCAACTCGCCGACCAGGTCGGGGTCGTGCTCGACCAGCAGCAGCGCCATGCCCCGGTCGGCCAGGCCACGCAGGACGGCGGCCAGCCGGGCGGTCTGGGTGGTGTCCAGGCCGGCCGCCGGCTCGTCCAGCAGCAGCACCTGCGGGTCGCCCGCCAGCGCGCGGGCCAGCTCCACCAGGCGCAGCACCCCGGTCGGCTGCGCACCGGCCGGCTCCGCCGCGAGGTCCTGGAGGCCGAACAGGGCGAGTGCGCGTGCCGTCGCCGTGTCGAGGGCACGCGCGTCCGGACGGCGGCGGTGCCGCTGCTCGGGGCCGATCCGGACGTTGTCGGCCACCGAGAGGGTCGGGAAGACGGCGATCTGCTGGAAGGTCCGGGCCAGGCCGAGCCGCACCCGGGCGTACGCGGGCAGCCGGGTGACGTCCCGGCCGCCGAGCAGCACCCGGCCGGCGTCCGGGCGGACCGTCCCGGCCAGGCAGTCGAACAGGGTGCTCTTGCCGGCGCCGTTCGGCCCGATCAGTGCGGTGATCCGCCCCGGTGGCGCGGTGAGGTCGACCCCGGCGACGGCCTCGATGCCGCCGTACCGGCGGATCACACCCCGAGCCGTCAGCCGGGCCCGGCCACTGTCCGGCGGGCTCACGGTCGGGCCTCCTCGCCCCGGGCGGCGGCCTGCCGGGCCGTGATCAGGGTGCGGATCCGGCGGCCGGTCGCGCTCAGGCGGCCCGGCGGCAGCGTGGCGGGCGGGTGCGCCGGGTGGCGGCGGGAGAGGCGGGCGGCGGCGCCGGCGAGGCCGCCCGGCAGGCGGCCGATCGCCGCCGCCAGCAGGCCGACCGCCACGGCCGACACCCCGGCCACCGTGCCCGCGTCCAGGCCGATCAGCAGCGCGGCGGCCAGCACCGCGCCGAGCGCGCTGTCCGCACCGGCCACCACCACCGCGGCGAACCAGAGCAGCCCGCGCACCGGATCGAACGAGGCCGGGTCGAAGGCGCGCCCGGCCAGGCCCATCAGCCCGCCGCCGAGCGCGGCCAGCGCCGCCCCGGCCACGAAGGCGAACAGCTTCAGCCCGGGCACGTTGACGCCTGCCGCGACCGCGCCCGGTTCGTGGTCGCGCATCGCGGTCAGGGCCCGGCCCGGCCGGCCCCGGTGCAGACCCCGCACCACCAGCAGGCCCAGCCCGAGCAGCACCAGCTCGGCCAGGTAGAAGGCGCGGTCGCCGGCCAGGAAGGCGGGCCGGTCCAGGGTGAGCCCGGTGGTCGCGTACGGCTGCTGGAAGACGAAGCGGCTCATCGCCGTCCCGACCGCGAAGGTGACCAGGGCCAGCGCCGGACCGCGCCGCCGGATCGCCGGCCAGCCGGTGAGCAGTCCGAGCGGGGCGGTGGCCAGCACCGCGAACAGCAGCGCGGGGACGGCGGACAGCGGCGGGACGGCCGGGATCCGCCCGGACATCAGCAGCGCGGTGCCCAGCGCGCCGAGCCCGGCGTACCCGGCCTGGCCGAGCGAGATCTGCCCGCCGTACCCGGTCACCACCACGATCGAGAGCAGGACCAGGGCGAGCGCGGGCACCAGCAGCGCGCTGCGCAGGTCGTTGTCACGGAAGCCCAGCGGCAGCAGGAGCAGCACCAGGCAGACCGCCCGGGCCGCCCGGCCCCCGCCGGCCGGCCCGGGCACCGCGAGCGGGGCGCGGTCGCCCGCGCCGCCGGTGATCCGCGGCCCGGCCAGCAGCGCGGCGGCCAGTAGCGCGACCACGAACAGGTTGGCCTGCACCGCCTGCACCAGCGGCAGCAGTTGGCCGGACGGCCGCAGCCTGGTCAGCTCGGCCTGCGCGATCCCGAGGCCGAGGCCGGTCACCACCGCCACCGTGATGCTGCGCAGCCTCGCCGCCACCGCGACCGCCATCGTCTCCATCACCAGCAGCGGCAGCCCGTACGGGTCGAGCAGCAGGTACGGCGCGAGGGCGACGCCGACCAGCCCGGCGGTGAAGGAGCCGAACGCCCAGCCCGCCGCCGAGACCCGGTCCGCGTCCACCCCGGCCAGCCGGGCCAGCCGGCGGTCGTCGACGACGGCCCGCACCTGGAGGCCGAACGGGGTGAAACGGGTGGTGGCGGCCACCGTCAGGGCGAGCACCAGGACGGCGGCGAGCTGCGCCACGGTGTCGGGGCGCAGGGTGTGCCCGCCGGGGAGGGCGAGCGGTTCGGCGCCGAACGGGGACGGCGCGCCGCTCAGCGGGGCGGTGCCCCAGACCAGCACCGCCACCCCGATGAGCAGCACGAACACGCCGAGACCGGCCACCATCGTCTCGGCCGTCCCGGCGCCGCGCCGTTGCAGCGGCCGGTAGACCAGGATGTCCAGCAGGACGCCGAGCGCGGGGGCGACGAGCAGCAGGCAGAAGGCGAGGGCCGGCCAGACCGGCCAGTGCCGGACGACCACCAGGTCGCGCAGCAGATAGGCGATGAGCATCGCCTGGGCACCCTGGGCGAGGTTGAGCACCCCGGTCGCGCGGTGGCAGACGACCAGGCCGATGCCGCTGAGGGCGGCCGCGCTGCCGACGGTGAGACCGGCCAGGGCGAGGTCGACGGTCAGGCCGAGGGAGTCGAGGGGAGGGGTGTCGGGCACGGGCGGCACCCCCTCAGCCGGCCGGGTGGGCCGGGTCGGCGGGGTCGGCGGGCGCGTCCGGGGCGGCCGGCGCGCAGATCCGGCAGGGATGGAGCCCGCGTGCCCGTACGGCGGCGGCGTCGACCGGCCGCGCGCCGTGCTTGCCGGTCACCAGCGGACAGTCGGGCCGGTGGTAGAGCGTGCCCTCGGCGACGGCGAGCAGACCGGTACCGGGGGCGGCGGGCTCCTCCGGCGCCGTGGCTTCCTCCGGCTGCTCCGGTTCGACCAGGAGGGTGTAGAGCCGTTCGACCCGTCGGTCGGTCAGGTCGTCCGCGGTGGGCGGGGTCGGCGGGGCCGGCGGCCGACCGGGTGAACGCAGGGCGACCAGCACGATGCCCGCCACGATCAGCGCCGCACCCGGGACGGTGGAGGAGGCCAGATAGGGGATCTGCTGTTCGACGAAGGCCTCGCCGGAGACGCCGTACCAGCCCAGGACGCACAGGGCCGCCCCGGCGGCCGCGAGGATCCAGCCCGGCCACTCGCGGGCGCCCGGGGCCGTGCGGGCCGCGCGGGCGGCCGAGCGCAGCAGCCCCCGGCCGGGCCGCCCGGCCGCCCCGGTCGGGGTGGTCTGCGGCTTCTCGCGCTCGGATTGCGATTCGTCCATGGATCCGCCTTCATGGTGTCACGTGCGACATTTCCAGGATCGGCCTGGGACAGCATCCGGAGAGCGGCGGTCCGGACCGCGCGGCGCCCCCGAGCGGTCGGCGCCGACCCGGGCGGCGCAGCCGAGTTCGTCGAGAGGAACACCATGCGAGTAAGGCAGAGCGGCACCCGTCGGGGCGGCGGCCCGGTCCCGCGACCGGCGGTGGCGCTGTGCGCGCTGCTGCTGATGGGCGCGGTGGCCGGGTGCAGCAGCAGCTCGTCCGGCTCCTCGCCCTCGGCCTCGGTGTCGATCTCCGCCCCGGCCTCGGGGTCCGTCACGGTGACCGCGACCACCAGCGCGAGCGCCAGTGCCACCGTGAGTGCGGGTGCCACCGCCCCCGCCGATCCGGCGACCGCGACGAACCAGGTCACCGCCAACTGGGAGAAGTTCTTCGACCCCACCACCCCCATCCCCGAGAAGGCCGCGCTGCTCCAGAACGGTGACGTGCTGCTCCCGGCGCTCCAGGGCTTCTCGCAGGATCCGCGGGTCGGTCAGGTCAAGGCCAAGGTCACGAACGTGACGTTCACTTCGCCGACCGAGGCCACCGTCACCTACGAACTCTCGCTCCAGGGCACGGTGGTCGCGCCGGACGCCACCGGCCAGGCCGTCCTCGACAACGGCACCTGGAAGGTCTCCCGCTCGTCGCTCTGCGGCCTGCTCGCCCAGGCCGGCGGTGGGAGCGGCGCCGCCGTCCCCGGATGCGGCTGACGGCCCCGCCGTCCCGCCGGGCCGCCGACGCGCACTGCCGTCGGCGGCCCGGCCCTCGCGTCCCCCGGCGCCGCGTTCGCCGCCGCTGCGGGGGCGCCGCCCTCCTCGCGCTGCTGCTCACCGCCGTCACCGCCTGCGGCACCCGGCTGCCGGGGAGCGCCTTCACCCACCGCCCCACCCCGGCCGGCGCGAGCACCGCCGCCGGGGCCAACCCCGCCTCCGACACCGGCGTCACGGCGACCGAGATCCGGATCGGTGTGGTCACCTCGCTCACCAGTCCGGTCGGCAGCGAGGTGTTCAGCGGCCCGCGCTACGGCGCGCAGGCCTTCGTCCAGGCCCTCAACGACCGGGGCGGCCTGCACGGGCGCACCGTCAAGCTGGTGACCTGCGACGACGGCGGCAGCGGCATCGGCAACCAGGACTGCGTGCACCGCCTGATCGACCAGCAGCACGTCTTCGCCTTCGTCTCCGGCAGCGTGCTCGACTACGCCGGCGCGCCGTACGTGAGCGGGAAGGGCGTGCCGGACGTCGGCGGCCAGCCGATCGGCACGGCCTACGACCGCTGGCCGCACCTCTACGGCATCTACGGCAGCGGCGCGCCGCGCGACGGGCAGGCCGTCGGCTGGAACGGGACGCTCTACCAGACCCCCGAGGCGTTCCGTTTCTTCACCGAACGGCTGGGCACCACCAGCGCCGCCGTGGTCGCCTACAACCAGGCCGACTCGGCCCGCTACGCCACCCAGCTGAAGGCCGGACTGGAGGCGGAGGGCTACCGCGTCCTGATGCAGACGGTCGACTTCGCGCTGCCGAACTTCCAGGCGGTGGCCGCCGCCGTGCGCGCCGACGGCTCGCAGCTGCTCCTCGACGCCATGGACACCCGGGGCAACGCGGCGCTCTGCCGGGCGCTCGACGAGGCCGGGGTGCGGGTCGCGGCGAAGGCGACCAACGTGCAGAACTGGTCGCAGACCGTCGGCACCGACTACGGCGCCTCACCCGGCTGCCGCAACGCGCTCTGGGCGACCTCGGCCAGCCTCAACTACGAGGACGTGCAGGACCAGGCGGTGCGGGACTTCCGCGCCGCGATGTCCCGCTACTACCCCGACCGCGAACCGCTGCTCTCCGCCTGGGAGCTGGAGGGCTGGGCGGGCGCCCAGTGGCTCACCGACGCGATGGACTCCTGCGGCGCCGACCTCACCCGGGCCTGCGTCGAGCGGTTCATGAACCGTGCCGAGCCCTACGACGCGCACGGACTGATCCTGCCCGCCTCGTTCGTCCCGCAGCCCCCGCCGGCCGGGCCGACCCGGGCCTGTCTGAACGCCGCCCGCTGGCAGGACACCGCCTACGGGGGCCGGGGCGGCTGGGTCACCCAGGTGGCCTCGATGACCACCACCTGCTTCGAGGTGCCGCAACTGCCCTACCGGCCGTGACGGCGCCGACGAGGCCTCGGAGCGGTACGGCGGGACCACCGCCTCCGGCGACCCGCGCGCCGCTGCGCCCCCCGGAGCGCCCTCAGCCGAGACGCTCCACCGCGACGATCGCCGCGTCGTCGTCCAGCCGTCCGCCCGCGTGGGCCAGCAGGTCGTGGCGCACCTGCTGCACCAGGGCCTCCGGGGGGTCGGCGGACCAGGCCGTGACGCGCTCGGTGAGCGGGTAGAACCGGCGCCGGGCGTCGCGGGCCTCGATCACGCCGTCGGTGTAGATCAGCAGGCGGTCGCCGGGCAGGAAGGCGAACTCGTCCACCTCGTAGCCGCCCGGGGCGAGTTCGCCCAGGCCGAGCGGCGGCGCCGGCCGGCGGGCGTCCAGCGCGGTGACGCCGTCGGCCCGCAGCCGCAGCGGCGGCGGGTGGCCGCAGTCGATCAGCCGGACCACCGAGCCGTCGTCCGGGATGTCCAGGATGACGGCGGTGATGAACGACTCCTCGCAGTCGTCCGCCGCCGCCCCGGCGGAGGCACTGTCCGGGCCCGACCGGTGGCCGCGACCGGTCCCGTCACCCGGCCGCTCCTCGCAGGGCTGCTCGCCGAGCCGGGCCAGGCCCCAGCGGACGCTGCCGTCCAGATAGCCGGCGAGGTCGGTGAGGTCGGCGTGCAGGTGGGCGGCCGCCCGGAAGGCGCCCAGCAGGAGGGCGGCGTCGCCGAGCGAGGAGAGGCCCTTGCCGCGGACGTCGCCGACCAGCAGCCGGGTGCCGCCGGGAGTGCGGGCCGCCGCGTAGAGGTCGCCGCCGACCTGCGCCTCGGCATCGGCGGCGAGGTAGACGGAGGCGAGGCGCAGGTGCCCGATCCGGTCCGGCAGCGGGCGCAGCAGGACGCGCTGGGCGGCCTCGGAGACGGAGCGGACCTGGGCCAGCTCCCGTTCGTGCCGGTCGCGCAGCACCCGCAGCGCGACGATCAGCACCGAGACGGCGATCTGCGCGCCGAGCTGGGTCTCGTGGTTGGGGGTGGTGAGCCCGTCGCGCGTGATGCCGATGACGGTGAGGCCGGCGAGCGCGAGCAGGGCGACGGCCGCGGTGGTCCGCGCCCCCGCGAAGGACGCGGTGATCGCGGGGGCCACGATCAGCAGCGGTCCGAGGTGGATCGTCGGCGGTGACAGGACGTCGACCACGGTGATCACGACGATCAGCGCGAGCGGGAGCGCCGTCAGCGCGTGACGGCCGAGCCGCCATGACCGGCGGCGGTCGCGAGGACCCTGCCGAAGGGGCACCTCTCCTCTGTACACCGTCGGAGCGGTACCCCGCACCCCGGCGTCGGCCCGTTGCCGCCGGGGTGTCGCCCGGGGCCCGTTGCCGGCGGGCCGGGACCGGCGCCCCTCGGTCCCCGGCTCAGTCCTCGGCGCCGTAGCGGGCCAGGTAGCCGGCGAAGCGGGCGACGTCCTCGTCGGACCACTCGGTGAAGCGGGCGGTGAAGGCGACCCGGCGCTGCTCGCTGGCCTCGCGCAGCAGGGTCAGGCCGGCCTCGGTGGCGCGCAGGATCTGGCCGCGCTGGTCGTCCGGATCGGTCTCGCGGCGCAGCAGGTCGAGCTTCTCCAGCGCGGTGACCTGGCGGCTCACGGTGGACTTGTCGAGCATGAAGTACGAGGCGACGTCGGCGGCCCGGCAGCCGCCGCGCTCGTTGATCAGGTCGAGGATGCTGTAGGTGACCAGGGAGAGGTCCGGGTGCAGCTGGGAGGCCTTGTGCCGGGCACGCCGGGCGAAGGCGGTCAGCTCGCGCTGGATGGTGTCGATCGATGTCTCGCGGCCGGGCACGGCGGTCCTACCTCCTCGGTAATTTGTTGCACTGTACAACGTTTTGGGCTCCGCCGTGCTCCGCCGTGTGCTGTCGGGCCACGTAGTCCGCCGCCGTCCTCCGCCCCGTTCCGCCGGCCGGCGGCACCCGGCCAGGGGCGCGGGCTCAGCCGGTGGTGGCGCCGTCCGGGGTGCCGGTGGCTCCCGCGGCCTGCCAGGCGCGGGCGGCCGCGATCCGGCGGGTGGCACTCGGATGAGTGGCGAACAGTAGCTCAAGCACCCGGGGCGGGTCGACATCGGACACGTTGGCCACTGCCAGTCTGCGCTGCATGGCGATGAACTGCTCGGCGTCCGAGGTCAGTTCCAGGGCGTGCCGGTCCGCCCGGGCCTCGACCCGGCGGCTCACCGCGCACTGCACCGGCCCCGACAGGGCGCCCAGCAGGGCCGCGCAGGCCGCCATGAGCGGCAGGACGCGCGGATCCGCCGCGTCCGTCGCCCCCGCCGCCGACAGCAGCGGGCCCCAGTCGGTCAGCAGGCCGATCAGGCAGACCACCACGGCCGCCCCCACCGCGCCCAGCACCGTGCCGGTCGGCACGTCCCGGTGCTTCACGTGCCCGAGTTCGTGCGCCACCACCAGCTCCACCTCGCGCGGCTCGGCGGTGGACAGCAGCGTGTCGTAGGCGACGATCCGGCGGGTCGCGCCCAGGCCGGACACGTACGCGTTGAGGGCCGTGGTCCGCCGGGAGGCGTCCGCCACCAGGACGTCCCGCACGCGGACGTCGTCCTGGTCGGCGAGCGCGAGCAGGGCGGTCCGCAGCGGGCCGGGAGCCATCGGGGTGAAGCGGTTGAAGACCGGCTCCACCAGCAGCGGGTAGAGGAAGGAGAGCGCCGCCGTGAGCAGCGCCGCCGCGCCGGCGGCCGGGAGCCACCAGCGGTCCGGCCAGCGGTCGGTGAGCGCGAACAGTCCGAACGCCAGGGGCAGCACCAGGGCCAGGCCCAGCGCCAGTCCGCGCACGGCGTCCACCGCCCAGCCGCCCCAGCCCTGGGTGACCAGGCCGAACCGGGCCCGCACCGTCCGGGCGCCGGCGGCGAACGGCAGCTGGGCCGCCCGGCCGAGGAGGACCAGGGCGGCCGCCCCCGCCAGCACCTCGGCCGTCCGCGAGCCGCCGAACAGGTCGCCGGCGGCCGTCACCAGAGCGGCTCCGGCCGGGGTCAGCCCGAGCAGCAGGGTCAGGAGAAGGCCGGCCAGCCGCCCGCCCAGTGCCCACGGCAGCTGGGCACGCCGCAGCGCGCGGCCCCGGGCGCGCTGGGCGGGGGTGAAGTCGGGCGCGCCGGTACCGGCGCCGGGGGCGGGGGTCGCTGAGCCCGGAGGCGGGCTGACCGGATCTGTCATCTGTCGGCTGTCATCCGTAGTCCGTGAGCTGTCGGCCACCCGCTGCCGGGCGCCGTCCGTCGGGCGCTGTCCGTCCGGCCGCGCCCACCGGTTGCCCGTCGGGCGCGGGCCGACCGGCGGCTGCCGGGATCAGCATGTCACTCCCGCGCCGGCCCGGTGGCGGACTCGGTGCCGCTGCGGAGCAGCCGGTGCCCCAGCTCGACCAGGGCCCTCCCCACGGCGAACGCGTCGCCGACCGCCTCGGCGGGCTCGTCCTGCGGGCTGCGGCGGGCGCGGGTGTCGGCGTGCAGCACGCTGCCGTCGGCGTCGAGCACGGCGTGCACCCGGGTGGTGTCCCGGCCCTCGACGAGGTGCAGGCTCACCTGCCACTCCTTGGTGCGGACGGCCGATCCCGCGTCCTCGGTGAGGGGAGCCGCGGTCGTTGCGGTCGCCGCGGTGTCGGGGCGCGCCGGTGCGGCGGCGCCGTCCGCGCGGACGATCACCACCGGGCAGCTGCCGTGCACCGCGCAGTGGGAGCTCACCGAACCCAGCAGCGCGCGGGCGAAGGTGCCGCGCCCCCGGCTGCCGAGCACCAGGAAGTCGGCGTCCGCGGACAGTTCCAGCAGCACCTCGGCCGCGTGGCCGAGGACGAGGCTCTCCTCGATCTCCACCGGCCGGTCCCGGCCGACCACCTCGTCCACCTCGGCGGTCAGCGTGCGCCGGGCCGCCCGCTCGAAGCCGTCGTCCAGCAGCGGCGTGAGCCACCCGTAGAGCGACGGGTACTCCCAGGCCGCCACCGCGTGGACCGCGGCCCCGGTCAGGCCCGCCTGACCGACCGCCCAGCGCAGCGCCGCCTTCGAGGGCGCGGAGCCGTCGATCCCGACCACGATCCGCCGCCGGCCGCCGTTCGCCGCGCCGATTCCCACACCGTCCATGCGCCGTCCACCTCGCCACCTCGGCCCGGGAGCGTGCAGCCCCGGGAGCGTGCACCCCCTCCACGCTGCGCGTCCGGAAGGCCGATGCGCCAGGGACACGACGGCCCGGTGCGGCGGTTGTGGGGGCCGGGGTGTCCTGGTGGGGGTGGTGCCGGCGGTGGCGGGTCGTGGTGGTGGAGCCGGGTGCGGGGGTGCTGTGGGGGCCGGGGCGTCCCGGTGCGGCGGTTGATCAGGCCGGTCCGTCCCCTGCGGTGGAGCCGGGGGGACGTCGAGGCGGGCCCGCCGGGCCCGCCGATACGATCGGTCGGGGCTGTCCGGCCCGGTGGGCGCGGGCAGTGGCCGTGAGCTGTGGCGCCGGTCCCGCCGGCGCCACCTGGGGAGAGGGGATCCGGTATGGCAGTCGAACCGTCCGGCGCGCAGGAGGTCCGTCGCGTCGAGGGCCTGGTGTCGGCGCAGGAGAAGGCGATCGCCCTGTTCGCCGAGGCCGAGGCGCGCGAACTGGTGGCGCCCGGGGTGGGCGAGCGCGAGGCGAGCGACCGGATCCGGGATCTCGCCAACGAGATGTTCGGCGCCACCCGGCACTGGCACAAGCGGATCATCCGCTCCGGCCCGAACACCCTGGCCCCGTACCGGGACAACCCGCCGGACCGGGTCATCGGGGCCGACGACGTGGCCTTCGCCGACTTCGGCCCCGTCTTCGAGGAGTACGAGGCGGACTTCGGCCGCACCTACGTCTTCGGCGGCGATCCGCACAAGCGGCGGCTGCTCGCCGACCTGCCGCGGATCTTCGACGCCGGCCGCGCGTTCTTCGCGGCCGACCCGGAGATCACCGGGCGGCAGCTGCACGCCGAGGTCGAGCGGCTGGCCGCCGAGGCCGGCTGGGAGGTCGGCATCTGGCACGCCGGCCACCTCGTGGGCGAGTTCCCGCACGAGGTGAACGACGGGGCCAAGGCCGACTCCTACATCACCCCCGAGAACGAGACCCCGCTGCGCCGCACCGACCGGTCGGGGCGGGTCTGCCACTGGATCCTGGAGCTGCACCTCGTCGACCGGGAGCGCGGCTTCGGCGGCTTCTACGAGCAGTTGCTCGACCTGGCCTGACCGCGGTCCCCGGCCCGCGCTCCGGCCGCCGGGCCCGTCCTGCGCCCCGGGCGCGGGGCGGGCCCGGGGCGGGCGGGCCGGGGAGGCAGACCGAAGGCGATGTGGGGGAATGGCGTAGTCTGACCGCTCTCGAATCGACCCCCGGGGGGACTTCACATGCGCCGAGTCGCGGCCGCCGTCGCACTGCTGCTCGGGCTGATACCCGTGGCCGCCTGCGGGCCGGACGACCCGGCGCCGGCCAAGGCCGCGCCGGCGGGCGACGCGGCGAAGCCCTCGGCGGCCGGGACGGCGGGCGCCGCGGCGTCCGCCTCGCCGTCCGCGAGCGCCTCGGCGCCCCGTCCGGACGGTTCGATCACGGTGGCGTTCGCCGGGGACGTCCACTTCGAGGGCCGCACCGAGGCCCGGCTCGCGGTGAAGGCGCCCGAGCAGGCGCTCGGCCCGATCGCCACGACCCTCTCCGACGCGGACCTCGCCGTCCTCAACCTGGAGACCGCGATCACCGACCGGGGTGCCCCCGAGCCGAAGACGTACACCTTCCGCACCTCGCCCAAGGCGCTCACCGCCCTCAAGGACTCCGGCGTCGACGTCGTCTCGATGGCCAACAACCACGCCGTGGACTTCGGCGCGGACGGGCTCACCGACACGCTCGCCGCCAAGGACTCCGCGCCGATCCCGGTCGTCGGCGTCGGCCGCAACGCCAAGGAGGCGTACGCCCCGTACGTCACCACCGTGCGCGGGGTGAAGGTCGCGGTGCTCGCGGCCAGCCAGGTCGAGGACCTGACGAACCAGAAGTGGCGCGCCGGCGCCACCAAGCCGGGCATCGCCTCGGCGCTGGACGCCGCCGCGCTGGTCAAGGCGGTGGAGGAGGCGAAGAAGCAGGCGCCCGTCGTGCTCGTGTACCTGCACTGGGGCGACGAGGGCAAGGCCTGTCCGACCGGCGCCCAGAGCGCCATCGCCAAGAAGCTCGCCACCGCCGGGGCCACCGCGGTGGTCGGCACCCACGCCCACACCATGCTGGGCTCGGGCATGCTCGGCTCCACCTACATCGGCTACGGCTTCGGCAACTTCCTCTGGTACGGCACCTCCGACTACGCCAACTCCAATGAGACCGGTGTGACGACGCTGACCCTGACCGCGGCCGGCAGGGTCACCGGCGAGGTGTTCACGCCCGCCACCGTCGACGGCCAGGGCGTGCCCGTCCCGCAGACCGGCGCCGCCGCGACGGCCGCGCTCAAGCGCCGCGACGGCCTGCGGGGCTGCACCGGGCTGGCCCCGGTGGCGGGCGCGACGCGCTGAGGCCGTGGACGTGGCCGCGCTCAGGCGCGGCGACGGTCCGCCGGGCCGAGGTCGTGCGGGTCGCGGGTGGTGAGCGCCTCGGCCACCGGCCGCCCACCGCCCGCCGACCGGGCGAGCCGCTCGCGGACCTCCCCCGGGGTGCGCGGCCGCCACCCCGGGCCGTAGCAGCAGCGCGAGTGGAAGGTCACCCCCGCGGCGAGCAGGGCCGTCAGGGCCCGCCACCCCGCGGTGTCCCGGCGTCGCGGGACCGCCAGGTCCTGGCCCGCGTCGACCAGTTCGCCGCCGCAGCGCGCGCAGAGGTCCCGCCCCGGTGCGCCGTGCCGCTTCACGGACAGCCGGCACGGCGGGCAGACGAAGTGTCGTCGCGAGGTCCGGCTCCGGGTGCACATGCCGCTCACGGTAGGCGCGCGCCATGCCGTCGGCACCCGGATTTCCGGGCGGGCGGCCGCCGGGGGCGGCCCGGGGGCCCGGCGGCGGCGTGAGAGGGTCGAAGCGGAAGACGTGGTGGTCACGGGTGCGGAGGAGAGCCGGCCGATGACGGAGTGGAAGACGTACGGCCGGCGGCCGGTCTACGAGTCGCCCTGGGTGGAGCTGTGGCTGGACGACGTGGAGATCCCCGGGGTCGGGCGGGTCGACCACCATGTGGTGCGGATGCCGAAGGCCTGCACCACGGCGGTCGTGACCGATGACGCGGGCCGGTTCCTGCTGCTGTACCGGCACCGGTTCATCACCGGGCAGTGGGGGTGGGAGGTGCCGGCCGGATGGGCGGAGCCGGGCGAGGAGCCGGCGGCGGCCGCCGCCCGGGAGGTCGAGGAGGAGACCGGGTGGCGACCGGGCCGGGTGGAGCCGCTGGTCGGGTTCAACGCGATGTCCGGCATCTCGACGATGCGCTTCCACGCGTTCCACATGACCGGCTGCACCCGGATCGGCGAGCCGACCGACCGGAGCGAGGCGACCCGGGTCGAGTGGGTGGCGGAGGAGGACGTGGTCGAGCTGCTGGCCGCCGGGGAGGTGCCCGAGGGGGCGTCGCTCGCGGCGCTCTCCTACTTCCTCGGGCCGTACCGCCTGGCGCGGCGGCGGCGGTCGGCCGACTGACCGCCGCCGGTCGCGACGGCCGGTGCGCTCACTCCCGGTGGTTGGCCTCGCCGTGCTTCCAGTAGCCCTTCGCGTGGACCCGGTCGCGGGGGAGGCCCAGGTCGCCGAGGAGGTGGCGGCGGAGGGTTCCGACGGCGACGGCCTCACCGGCGATCCAGGCGGCGGAGCCGGGTGTCCCGGCAGGGCCGGCAGGGCCGGTCAGGACGTCGGCGGCGAGGACGGCGTCGGTGAGGAGCCGGCCCTTGGGGTGGGCGCCGTCACGGGGGAGCCAGGTGGTGGTGAGCTCGGCGGCGGTGCCGAGCGGCAGCGCGTCGGCGCCGGTGGCGATCTCGAAGTAGGCGAAGGCCCTTACCGTGCTGGGCAGTTGATCGAGAATGGTGAGCGCGGCGGGCAGCGCGCTCTCGTCGGCGGCGAGGAGCAGCCGGGTGACGCCGTCCAGGTCGGGCCGGCGGCCGCGCGGGCCGGCGAGGACGGCCCGGTCGCCGGGTCGGGCGGTGGACGCCCAGCGGGCCAGGGGTCCGTTGCCGTGCAGGACGATGTCGATGTCCACCTCGCACTCGGCGGGTCGGTGCCGGCGGATGGTGTAGGCCCGGGACGGGCCCTCGGGGATGGCCAACTTGACCCACTGGGTGGGGTGTTCGATCCCGAGGTCGGGCAGCGTCGGGCCGCTGAAGGTGATCCGGGTGAGGGTGGAGGTCAGCGGGGTGGTGGCGATGACCTCGACGTCGTGGGCCGGGCGGGGGCGTCGGAACATGATGACTCCTGAGCGGGCCCGGAGGTGGACTCGGGCCGGGTGAAGGGGAGTTCGGTGACGGAGGGGCCGGGGCGCGCCACGGCGAACGGCCGCACGGCGGTGCGGTGCGGGAGCCGCGCGGGGGCGGGTGGTGGCAGGTGGTGGCGGGTGGTGCCCGGAGTGGGCGCCCGGATCAGTGCGTGAAGCGGGCGAGCTGCCGGTCGAGCAGGGTGTCGACGAAGGCCCGGTCGAGCGGGCGGCGCAGCACCAGGGCGCGGTGGTAGAGCGGGGCGAGCAGGGCGTCCAGGAGTGCGGCGGCCTCGTCCTCGGAGGTGCCGAGGCAGGCCCGGGTGTGCGCGACGTCCCGCTCGCGGAGCGGGTCGAGGAAGCCGGTGTGCAGCAACTCCGCCGTCCGGGAGTCGAGTTGGGCGTGCCCGAGGAGGGCCTGCAGGACTCGGCCGGCCGGTTCCTCGCCGAGGAAGGCGGCGAACCGGTGCAGGTAGAGGCGCAGGTCGGCCGGGGTGGCCGGGGAGTCGGGCCAGACCAGGGCGGGACCGGAGTCCAGCGCCAGGTTGTCGAAGAGGATGTCGACCTTGGACTTCCACCAGCGGTAGATGGTCTGCTTGGCGACGCCCGCCGCCGCGGCGATGCCCTCGATGGTGAGGCCCTCGAAGCCGTGCTCGACCAGGAGGTCGTCGGCGGCGTTCAGCACGGCCAGGCGCGCGGCCTCGCTGCGGCGACCGCCGGTACTCGCGCTGCTGCTGCCGGTGGCGGGGCGGGGCTGGGCGGCGATGGCGCTGCGGTCCTCACGGGCGGGCCGCTGCGGGAGCCGGCCGGGGTGCTGGGTCGGGCCCATCCTCTCACGCCTCCTCCGCCGCGAGGGGCGTCGGCCGTGCGCGACGGCCGGTCAGGCCGGCCGCGACGCCGACGGCCAGTACCGCGACCAGCGCGCTGAAGACGACCCCTGCCGTGCGTAGGTCGGTGGCCCGGATCAGGAGGCCGGCGCCCACCACCGGTACCGAGAGCATCGTGTACAGGACGGCGAAGTAGGCCGAGATCGCCTCGCCACGCCGTCGCGGTTCGACGCCCCCGTTGATGGTGGCGAGCCCGGTGGCGACGGCGGTACCGGTGGCGAGGCCGTTGAGCACCGCGCCGAGGAGCAGCGGCGGCAGCGTCCCGGTGAGCAGCGCGGTGGCGACCAGGGCCGCCGCCACGACGAGCCCGGCGCAGGCGGCGGGCAGGGCGCGGGGGCCGGGCAGCACGCGGGCGAGCAACTGGCCGGCCCCGGTGGCGACGAAGGCGAGGCAGGCGACCAGACCGGTGAGCGCGTGGTGGTGGATGCCGAGGACGGTGGCGAGGAAGAGCCCGCTGACGGAGGTGAGGACGCCGAGGGCGGCGAAGCCGGACCCGGCGGTCAGGGCGGCGCGCAGCAGGGCGGGCCGGATGGCGGTCGGGACGAGCGGCGGCTCGAAGGACGGGGGGAGCGCGGCGCCGGTGCTCCCCGGGGCGTTCCCGGCGGTCTCGCGGTGGGCCTTGCGGGAGGTCGTGCGAGGGGGTGTGTGAACGGCCGCGTGGTGGGCCTCGCGGGGGCCGCCGCCGGGCACGCTCTCCGGGACGGCGAAGAGGCCGAGCAGGGCGACCGCGGTGAGGGCGAGCATCACCGTCCAGGGCAGCCGCAGCGGGGAGCCGGCCCATTCGGCGAGGATCCCGGAGAGCAGCGTGCCGCCGGCCAGTCCGCCCATGTTGGCGGCGAGCGCGAGGGTCTGCGCCCGCAGCCGGCGCTCCGGCGGGGCGAGGTCGAGCAGGGCCGCGGTGGCGGCGCCGGTGACCAGGGCGGCGGCGAGGCCGGACACCACCCGGCCGACGAGCAGCCAGGGCAGGGCGGAGGCGGCCTCGAAGAGTCCGGCGGCGGCCGCGGCGAGGAGCAGGGCGCCGGCCATGACGGGGCGGCGGCCGATCCGGTCGGAGAGGCGGCCGAGCGTGAGCAGGCCCACGACGACTCCGGCGGCGTAGACGGCGAAGGTCACCGTGACCATCAACGGCGAGAAGCCGAAGGCCTGTTGGTAGATCGGATAGAGCGGGGTCGGGACGGTGGTGCCCGCCATGGTGACCCAGAAGGCGAGGGCGATGGCGGCCCGGGCGAGCGGAGTCGCCGGGGCGGCCGGGGCGGACGGGGCTGTGGCCGCCGCCGGGGGGCTGTCGGGGGGCGCGGAAGGCACGGGTGTGCTCCTCGGGTGAGGTGAGGGGGGTGAGGCCTGGCGGGGCGGGAACTCCGCGCGGGGCGGAGTCGGCGCAGCGCGGGGCGGGCCCCGGAGGCGAAAGTAGACGCAACGTTGCGTTGCGATTCGAACGTAGCACTGGACGCAACGTTGCGTCCAGGCTCGATGGTGCGCCCCGGTCGACCCCGGCCGCGAACCGCCCCACCCGCCGACCACCCTGACCGGGGCACCCGGCGGCCACTCGCAGACTGGGAGGATCCAGGTGACCACCGTGCACCACGCCCCCGCCGGGACGGACCACACCGTCATCGGCGCGGCCAGCGGGCCGCTGGGCCAGTACCGGGCCGCGCCCCGCGAGGCGTTCTTCGCCTCGCCGACCCGCACGCTGCTCGCCGAGGGCGTGCACGCCAGGGCGGTGCGGGACGAGCGCCCGCTGCCGGTGCGGGTCGCCGAGACGCCGGCCCGGGCGCGCCGTGACGGGGTCCGGCAGCCGCTGGTGATGGGCGCCGTGGCGTTCGACCACGACAGCGGGGCCGAACTGGCCGTGCCCGCCGGGCTGCGCGTCTGCGGCGCGCTGCGGGACGACCCGCTGATCGCCCTGCCCGCCCCGGCCGCCGAGCCGGTGGAGTGGCGGGTCCGTCCGGTGCCCGAGCCCGAGGTGTACGGGGCCGGCGACGCCGAGGCCGTCCGGCGTGTGAGTTGAACACGGTCGTGCTCGCCCGGACACTCGAACTGAGTGCCGGTCGCCCGCTCGATCTGCCCGCGATCCTCCAGCGGCTGGCCCGCCGCGACCCGAGCGGCTACACCTTCGCGGTGCCCGGCGGCGCGGGCCGCACCCTGATCGGCGCCAATCCCGAACTGCTGCTCTCGCGCCGCGGCACCACGGTGGTGGCGAACCCGCTGGCCGGTTCGGTGCCGCGCACCGCCGACCTGGGCGAGGACGTCCGCCGGGCCACCGCGCTGCTGGAGTCCCCGAAGGACCTGCGCGAGCACGCCTTCGTGGTGGACGCCATCCGCGAGGCGCTGGCCCCGTACTGCCGGACGCTGCTGGTGCCGGCCGCCCCGACCCTGGTCCGGACCGCCGCCATGTGGCACCTGGCGACCGCGATCACCGCCGAACTGGCCGACCCGGCCGTGTCGGCGCTGGGGCTGGCCACCGCCCTGCACCCGACCCCGGCGGCCTGCGGGTCGCCGACGCCGCCGGCGCGGCGGGCGATCGGCGAGATCGAGCCGTTCGACCGCGGGCTACGCCGGGATGGTCGGCTGGGGCGACGCGGACGGTGACGGCGAGTGGGTGGTGACCCTGCGCTGCGCGGAGGCCGACGAGGGCACGCTGCGGGTGTTCGCCGGGGCGGGCGTCGTCGCCGAGTCCCGGCCGGAGGCCGAACTGGCCGAGGCCGGCGCCAAGTTCCGCACCTTCTTGGACGCCGCGGGGGTGCCGCGGTGAGGGTTCGGGCGGCGGCCGAAGCTCAGTGTGCGGCACTCGGGTGCGGGGCCGGCCGTCGCGGTCGGCCCCGGCTGACGACCCGGGCCCTACGGCAGGTCGATCCGCTCGGTCCGGTAGGCCCCGATCACCTCGATCCCCTTGCTCCCCGTGATGCCGTCCAGCGGCAGCGACTCCGTGTACGGGGCGGTGGCGGGGAGCCCGATGCCGGACAGCGAGCCGACCACCTCGATGCCCCAGTACTCCGGCTGCGCGATGTAGACCCGGGGCGACAGCCGGACGGTCATGTTCAGGTAGGGCTTGGTCCCGTTCACCACGAGGATGAACGTGCCCGGGACGATCCCCGGGACGGCCTTCGCCTCCTCGAAGTCGATCAGGCGCACGGACTCCGGCGCCGGCCGCTCTGCAAAGTTCTCCGCCATGGTGAACCCTTTCGTCACCGCGATGCCCTCAGGCCTTCCGACGACGCAGGCTAGCTGACGGTCGCTCGCGAACGATGCCTGCCGCGCGCGCACGAAGGCGCCCGCATGCCCGACACCCGCCCGGCGGATCCGACCGCTCAGGAGAGCGGTGTCTCCGTGGCTGCCGCGAAGGCGACGAAGTCGGCCCAGGCGGCGGGGGAGAAGGCGAGCTGCGGCCCGCTCCGGTCCTTGGAGTCCCGGACGCGCACGGCGGTCGTCATGGCGGCGACCTCGATACAGGCGCCGCCCTCGGTGCCGCTGTAGCTGGACTTGAATCATGCGAGCTCAGTACTCATTGCCCCTCCGCCAACGCGCCGATGAACCGCGCTGAGGCCTTTGAGCCGAAGCCCCCTGGTCCTCGACCGGCTCGGGCTCCGAGGGTAGGGCGGG
>NZ_JBVHHE010000010.1:94022-119036 GCF_055561235.1 Kitasatospora sp. NPDC022856
AGGCCTTTGAGCCGAAGCCCCCTGGTCCTCGACCGGCTCGGGCTCCGAGGGTAGGGCGGGTGTGCGCCGGGGTGGGGGCGAACCATGAGAAACCGCACGTCCGGGTGAAACCGGCCGGGGTGGTGGTGTGCGCCGGGGCTTCGGCCCGGTCGGGGCGGGTGGCGTGAGTGTCGGGCTGCGGAGCGCGGGGTCGCTGTGATGAGCTGAGGGCTGCCGTGCCCTCCGCTCCCGCGCGGCAGCCGTTCCGGTCCTGCTGGACCGTCCTCCTGAGGGGAGACGCTCGTGCGCAGTCGTGTCGGAGCCGGGGTGCTGGCTCTGCTCCTGGGGTCCGGTGCCGTCGCGGGCTGTTCGTCGGCGCCGGCGCCCGCGGCCACGCCGGCCGCCCCGACCTCGGCCGCCGCCTCGGCAGTCGCCTCCCCCACCGCCTCCGCCACCGAGTCCGCCCCGGCCACGCCCGGTGCCGCGCCGTCGGTGGCCGTCCGGGCGACGGTCACCGAGGAGTTGGCGGCGCCGTGGGGCCTGGTGGTGCTGCCCGACGGGGATCTGCTGGTGTCCGAGCGGGACGACGGCCGGATCGTCCGGGTCGCGGCGAAGGACGGCGCCCGCACCGAGACCGGGACCGTCCCCGGGGTGGTCTCCGGCGGCGAGGGCGGGTTGCTGGGCCTCGCGCTGTCGCCCGGCTACGCCACCGACCACCTGGTGTACGCCTACTTCGGCACCGCCGCGGACAACCGCGTCGTGCGCCTGGCGTACGACCCGACGCGGCCGGCGAAGCAGCAACTCGGCACGCCCGAGGTCCTCCTGACGGGCATCCCGCACGGGCCCCGGCACAACGGCGGGCGGATCGCCTTCGGCCCCGACGGCCTGCTCTACGTGGGCACCGGGGACAGCAGCGACACCGGGCTCGCCCAGGACAAGGGCTCGCTCGGTGGCAAGATCCTGCGGCTCGCCCCGGACGGCACCCCCGCTCCCGGCAACCCCTTCCCCGGCTCGCCCGTGTACTCCTACGGCCACCGCAATGTGCAGGGGCTCACCTGGGATCCCCAAGGGCGGCTATGGGCCTCGGAGTTCGGCCAGGACACCTGGGACGAGCTGAACCTGATCAAGGCCGGCGGCAACTACGGCTGGCCGGTGGTCGAGGGCACCGGGAACCGCCCCGACTTCATCGACCCGGTGGCCCAGTGGCATACCGCCGACGCGTCCCCGAGCGGTGTCGCCTACGCCGACGGCGCCGTCTGGATCGCCGCGCTGCGGGGCGCCCGGCTCTGGCGCGTCCCGCTCGACGGTGACCGCGCGGCGGGGGCTCCGGAGGCGTTCCTCGACGACGCCTACGGGCGGCTGCGCACGGTGGTCGCGGACCGGGACGGCACGCTGTTGCTGGTCACCAACAACACCGACGGGCGCGGGGACTCGCGCTCCGGCGACGACCGGATCCTGCGCCTGACCGTCTCCTAGCGGCGCGGCCGGTCCCGCGGTCCCGGCCGCTTCTGACATGCCCGGATCGAATGCGCGGTCCGCCGACCGGTCGGCGTGGTGAGCTCGCAGATCACCTGTGCTGTAAGGGAGTTGGGACCCTTCGGGCCGTCGGCCGGGGTGGTGGCCGCGTCGTCGTCGCCGCTGATCGTTCACTCGTTCGATGGGTTTGAAGCGGCTGGCCCGCAGGAGCGGCCCCCCCGGCGGCCGCGTTGTCAGTGTGTCCCGTTACGTTCCTCCCATCGCAGACCAGCAGCTGGGAGGAGAGCGGCCGTGACGTGGGTGGAAGCGGGGACGGGCGGCTATCAAGTCGCGCTCGACGCGGAGGGCAGGGTGGTGTGCCGCAACGCGGCCGGCCGCCCGTTGAAGTCCCTTCCGTCGAAGCTGAACGACGATCCGGTGGTCACCGGGCTCAAGCAGCTCACCGAGTGGCTCGCCGCGCACCGGCGCGGCTGCCTGGAGGACGTCGAGCGGTGGATGGTCCGCTCGCTGCCCGTCCCCGCCGCGGTCCTGGTCGCGGTCTGGCCGGACGAGGCCTGGCAGGAGGTCCTGCGCGACCTGGTGGTGACGGGCGCGGACGGCGAGGTCGCCGGGTTCCTGCGCGGCGCCGACGCCGAACGCGGCCTCGGGCTCGTCGACCTCGACGGGGACACCGTGCGCCTCACCGACGGCGAGATCCTGATACCCCACCCCGTCCTCCTGGAGGACTTGGACGAGCTGCGCGAGTTCGCCGTCGAGCTCGGGGTCTCCCAGCAGGTGCAGCAGCTGTACCGGGAGGTCTGGCACCACCCGGCGGAGGCCGCGTCCGGTACCGAGGTCACCAGCTACGCCGGCGGCCGCTACAACGCCCTGCGCGACCTGCTCGGCCGCTGCGCCCGGCTCGGCTACCGGGTGCGCGGCGGCTACGCCGTGCTGCCCGTGGTCGAGGGCGGCCGCGCGCTGGAGGCCCGCGTCTGGGTCGGGGACTACTACGAGTACGACGAGTGCGAGACCGGCGCGCTCAGCTGGGCCGGCCCGGACGGCACGATCCTGCCGGCGGCCGAGGTCGGGCCGGTCGCCTGGTCCGAGGGCATGCGGATGGCCGCCGCGCTGTACGCCGGCCGCACGATCGAAGGGGAGGAGCCCGCATGAGCACCACCGAACTGCACGAGCGCCTGCTGGATGCCGGAGCGGTCCTCCCGGCGGGCACGCTGCCCGGCGCCGGGCAGCCCGACAGTGCCGCCGACGTCCTCACCGCCCGCAGCTACGCCCACCCGGCGCTCGACGGGCGCCGGATCGTCCGGCTCGTCCCGGGCGCGCTCGGGCCCGCCGAGGACCTGGCGGTCGACTTCCTCGGCCTGAAGCCGGCGGCGGAGCCGGCCGAGGTCGGCCAGGTCCGCCAGGAGGCGCTGGGCTTCCCCGCCTGGGCGCTGGTCCACGACCCGGCGAACGGCCACCACGCGCTCGCCCTGGTCAAGGAGATGGAGCGGCTCGCCCGGCAGGCGAAGTCCAAGCCCGGCCACGCCAAGGACGGCTTCGACGAGCTAGCCGTGCGCCTCGGCCGCGCGGTGCCGCACTTCCTGCCGACCTACTGCGAGGAGGTCGGCAGGATCTTCGTCGAACAGGGCAACCAGACCTACGCCGGCACCTTCTTCGGCAAGGCCCGCGAGGCCGAGCGCACCCACAGCCTCGCCGTGGACGAGGAGCGGCTGCGCGCCGTCTTCCTGGAGTTCGCGCTGGCCGGCGCGCTCACCGTCAAGGCGCTGCGCCAGTACGTGAAGGAGCTGAGCGGCCGGCTCGACCCGCTGACCGCCTGGCAGCGCTTCCGCCAGCTCTGCACCGAGCGCTCGGCCGCCGGCATGGCCCCCTACGCGGGGATCGCCGAGGACGCCCGCGCCCTGATCCGGGCCGCCGGGCTCGACCGCACCGAGCACGAGCAGGCCCTGCTCGCCGAGCTGCTCGCCTCCCCCGCCGTCAACCGCGCGCCCGGCGCCTTCTGGAAGTCCTGGCACGGCGCCGTCATCGAGCTGGCCCGGCGTGACGAGGGCGTCCGCGCCCGGCTGCTGGAGATCATGCCCGACCCGGCCGGGGTCTCCGACCAGAGCGCCCAGGACGCCTCCTGGCTCGCCGTGCTCGCCGAGAGCGGCGCCGAGCAGCTGCTGACCGGCCTGCCCGCCGGCGGCGCGGAGGGCCGGGCCGGGACCACCCCGGCCGCCGCCGTCTGGCTGCAGCGCTGGGTGGGCCACATCGGCCGGGGCTGGCGCACCAACGGGCTCAACGCCGAGACCGTCGCGCTGGCCGCCCGGATGACCGGGCGGCTGCGAGCCGACGGCATCCCGGTCGACCTCTTCACCGGGACGCGGCGCGGCCCCCACCAGATCGAGCTGCTCGACCTGCTGCTCGCCGAGGGCGTCCCGGTCGCCGACCCGGCCGACGGGCAGAGCCTCGGCCTCGGCGACTGGGTGCGCGAGTCCGGGCCCGGCGGCCGCACCCTCGCCGCGGTGGCCGCCGACCCGCGGTTCCGCGCCCTGCTGCGCTCCGGCGTGCCCAACAGCTGGACGGCCGCCGCGCACAAGCAGCTGGCCGCCCTCCCGGTGCTGCGCGAGCTGTTCGTCGAGTGGTCCGACGCCCGGGCCGACGAACTCCTCGCCGCGCGCGGCCTGGCGAGCGCGGCCGAACTGCTGAAGGACCTGCGGAGCAGCCGCGGCGCGATCCGCACCGAGAACCCGGCCGCCGCCGAGCGGATCGCCGGCCTCGACGTCACCGGACTGCTCGCCCGCACGCTGCGCACCGGCATCCTCGACGAGCTCGGCTGGCCCGCGCTGGAGGAGGCACTCGTCCGGCTCGGCATCGAGGCGGGCGAGGCACCGGGCGGCCCCGAGGGCAGGGAACTGCCCGACGGCCTCTGCGTCGAGGAGGCCTGGCCGCAGCTGGTCCTGGAGCTCGGGAACCGCGTCGTGGTGGTCGGTCCGCAGGGCATCCTGCTGGAGCACACCCTGCGCATCCCCGACAAGCTGGAGCGCTGGCAGCGGCCCCGGCTGCGCTTCGTCGACGGCGAGCTGCTGGTCGCCTGGTACCGGGAGAACAAGCAGTACGCCTACTGGTCCGGCCGCCCCACCGAGACCTTCGAACTGGGCGGGGAGACCATCGTCCGCTACTACGGCGGCCAGGACGACCCGGAGATCCCGTCGATCCCGCTGTCCGTCGGGGGCCGGACCACCGGCGAGCGCCCGCTGCACGTCGGTGACACCCGGATGCCCGCCGAGGCGCGGGTGATCGGCGACGGCACCGGTCACTGGACGGTCCGCCCGAGCCGGTCCGGTGACGTCCTCACCGAACTGGACGCGGCCACCGGCGCCCTGGGCCGCGCCGCCGAACCGCCCAGGATCGCCGCCACCGCGGCGGCCGGCCGGCTCGACCTCGACCGCACGTCGCTGCTGCCGATGCAGCCCGGTCTGGAGGCCACCCCGCTCGGCACCGACGGCGTCGTGCTCGGCAGCTGGGTCCGGGTCGACGGGGCCAAGGTCACCACCGGCACCGCCGACGGCACCACCCTCACCCTGGCCGGAAAGGGCCGACGAGCCGATCGGTTCCCGCTCGGGCGGCTCGGCCTGCCCGGTGACGCCCACCCGTTGGTCGTCGAGGAGCGCGGCGGCGATCTCGGCCTCGCCCTGCCGGACGCCGACGGCAGCGGCGCCGACACCAGCACCGACCTGCAGACCTGCCGGCCCGGCGGTCTGGCGGCCGCCGGTACCGCGTTCGTCCCCCCGCTCGCCCACTGGCACGCCCTGCGGCCGCGCGACGAGGCGGGCTCGCTGGTCCTGCGCGGTCTGACCGACGAGCAGGCCGCCCGGCTGATCGACGCCGCCTGGCCGACGGACGCCGAACCGCCCGCGGAGGCCGAGCAGCGCTGGCTCACCGTCCAGGGCGTGCGGCGCCCGCTGGCGGTGGGCAAGGCCGCCCGGCAGTCCGTGCCGGTCGAGGCCGTCGGCGCCGTGCTGCCCGGCGTCGGCCACCCGCTGCTGCGGGCCGGCGTCGCCGGCCTCGCCCGGTCCGCCGCCGAACTGCTCGACCTCGCCGCCCGGTTCGTCCCGCAGCCCGAGGCCGAGGCCCGTCCCAAGCCCGGCACCGCCCGGGCGGGCGCCGCCTACCGGCCCGAGCACGGGCGTGACCAGGACCTGCGCGAGGCGGTGGAGATCCTGCTGCCCGACACCTCGGGCTTCGGCCGCTCCTGGGAGCACGGGGACCACTGGCGGGTGCTCGGCAACCTGCGCACCGTCCTCGGCGTCCTCACCGGGCCACCGGCCGTGGCGCCCGGTACCGAGGGCTGGTCCGCCCCGCTCCGGGTCGAGCTGGAGGGGGACGACAACCACCACGGCTGGCTGAGCCTCCTCGGCCACCTCGGCACCCTCGCCTACGCCGCGGCCGCCCCGCTCACCGGCGCGGCCGAGCGGTCGGCGCTCGCCCTGCTGCTGACCGAGCTCACCCGCGGCCTGCTCGCCGACCGCGGCGCCACCCTGCGCGAGGTCGTGCTGACCGAGCCGCTCGCCGACTTCGTCGACCCGGACGGCACCAGCCGCAAGCACCCGTCCCGGGCCGGCCAGGTGTTCCGGCACGGGGAGCGGACGGTCGTCGTCCTCGGCTGCCGCCACCACCGCGAGGACCGGGTGAACTGGCTCGCCGTCGACCACGACCCGAGCGGCGGCTTCGGGCCGGTCGCCCACTTCGGCACCGCCGGGGAGCGCAACACCGAGGAGGTCGTCACCGCCGACTGGACGGCGCGGTTCACCGCCCTGCTCGCCCTGCACGGCGGGTTCGTCCGGGAGGCCGGGCAGGCCGCCGCCTTCGGTGCGGCGACCGGCATCGGCGCCACCCGGGCCGCCCTGCTGCTCAGCCCCACCAACACCCTGTTCGGGTGGTACGGCACCGTGCTTCCCGCCGACCGGCTCAAGGAGTACGGCCTCAAGTCGGCCGAGGCCAAGGCCGCCCGGGACTGGCTGCGCGGTCGCGACCGGGCCGGCCTCCGCGCCGTCTGGACGGCGCTCCTGCCCGCCGACCCGAAGGCGCTCTGGACGGACGGCCCCGACACCGCGGCCGGAGCCGAGCGGTGGACGGAGCGGTTCGGACGGCTCGTCACCCTGCCCGAGGAGGCCCAGGCCACCGTCAACGGTGCCGGGATCGACCACATCGAAGAGGTCCTCAACCCCACCCGGACGCCCTGGCTCAACCGCACCACCGGCTACCGGGTGCGGGCCGCCCAGGACGGCGGGCCGGTCCAGCTGGTCGCCGACGACCCGCACGCCCTGCCCGGCGACACCGGTCTGGGCGGGGCCGTCGACGCCCTGCGCTGGCTCGCCTACCACCTGCCCGCCGACAGCCCGCTGCGCCCGCTGCTGCCGCAGGCCGCCGCCGCGCTGCGGGCCCGGCTGGCCGACCCGGAGCTGCTGCTGAACTACGACCTGCACCGCACCGCCAAGGGCGAGAAGCTGTCGCCGCTGCTGCGCACCCGCTTCGGGCTGCCGGCCGAGGGCGGAGCCGACGCCGACGGTCTGGTCCGCTGCGGGGAGGCCCTCGTGCTCGCCCCCGGCCGCACCGAGGACGAGCAGGTCTGGCTGCGCCCGGCCGGGCTCACCGGCGGGGACGATCCGGTGCTGGAGCTGCTGGCCGGGCTCGTCGACGGCTACTGGTTCACCAGTCAGTGCCCCGCCCTGGCGGCCATCCTGGACGGCGAGCTGGAGCGTCTGGTGGCCCCGCCGGAGCTCGCGCCCGACCCGGCGCCGACCGGTGCCGGGGAGGAGGCCCGCTGGGCGCAGAACCCGCAGCTCAGCGTCGGCCCGCTGGTCGCCGAGGTGGCCGCCGCCTACGGCCTCGGCGCCGACGCCGCCGCGCTCTACCTCCAACTGCTCGCGCTGCCCGACCCGACCGACCGCAACGTCGCGCGCTGGACGGGCTGGAAGCCCGCCCGGCTGAAGCGGGCCCGGGCCGAACTCGCCGCCACCGACCTGGTGCTGGAGGCCAAGCGGGCCCGGGCCGGCCGCGGCCTCTTCCTGCCCGGCGGCTGGCAGGAGGCCAAGGCCCCCGGCCTCCCGGCGGAGACCTGGAAGGCCGGCCTGTACGAACTGCCCACCCACCACGCCGTCCTGCCGCGGCTGTCCGTCCCGGAGCTGTTCGCCCGGGCCTGGCAGCGGATCGGCGACGGGGACGTCCCCGGATACGAAGAGCTCCGTACCGGCAAGCGCAGGAAGGCCCGCCGATGACCACCGCCCCGAAGGACCAGTCCGCCGATCCGACGGCTCGGCAGGTCGTCCCGCCCGAGGAGAGGTACGCCGCCGAACTGGAGTTCCTGGCGGCCCACGACACCGGCCCGCGCCCGCCCGGCTGGCGGCTCACCCCGCGCGCCGTGGTCACCTTCGTGATGGGCAGCGGCGGCGAGAAGCTCAAGGCCGGGCGGAAGAGCCTGGCCGTCGAGCAGAAGTTCGTCGGCGAGCGGGCGCTGGTCGAGCGCTGCGTGGTCACCCTCGCCGGGGAGCGCGGTCTGCTGCTCGTCGGCGAACCGGGCACCGCGAAGTCGATGCTCTCCGAACTGCTCGCCGCCGCGGTCTGCGGCACCAGCGCGCTCACCGTCCAGGGCACCGCCGGTACCACCGAGGACCAGCTGAAGTACGGGTGGAACTACGCCCTGCTGCTGGCCAAGGGCCCCAGCCGGGACGCCCTGGTGCCCTCGCCGGTGCTCACCGCGATGACCACCGGAGCCGTCGCCCGGGTCGAGGAGGTCACCCGCTGCCTGCCCGAGGTGCAGGACGCCCTGGTCTCGCTGCTCTCCGAACGGCGCATCGCGGTACCCGAGTTGGCGGGCAGCCCGGACGGCCAGCTGCACGCCGCGGCCGGCTTCACCCTGATCGCCACCGCGAACCTTCGGGACAAGGGCGTCAGCGAGATGTCCGCCGCCCTCAAGCGGCGGTTCAACTTCGAGACGGTCGGCCCGATCGGCAGCCTCGCGGCGGAGGTCGAGCTGGTCCGCCGGCAGTCCACCGCCGCGGTCGCCCGGGCCGGTGCCGCGTACGCGGTGGACGACGCCGTGCTGGAGGCACTCGTCACCGCCTTCCGGGACTTGCGCACCGGCCGCTCCACCGAGGGCTGGGACGTCGAGCGCCCGTCCACCGTGATGAGCACCGCCGAGGCCGTCTCGGTGGCCACCGCGCTGGGCGTCTGCGCCGCCTACCTGCCCGACGGCGGAGACCTCCTCGGCCGGCTGCCGGGGCAGCTGATCGGCGTCGTCCGCAAGGACGACCCGGCCGACGCCGCCCGGCTGCTCGGCTACTGGGACGGCCCGGTCCGGCGCCGTGCCGAACAGGGCGCGGCCACCTGGCGGATGCTCTGGGACCTGCGTTCGGCCCTGGAGGCGTGAGGCGATGACGACGAGCAGCGCGGTGACCGGACTCTCCGGAGCCGGAGGAGCGGGCCTTCGCGGCCCCGGCTCGCCCGGGGACCACGACGACCCGCGCGGGGTGGTCGAGGCGGAGGCGGCGCGATTGGCCGCCTCGGGAGCGGGCCGCCCGGGGCCGTTCCTGATCGGGGTGCGGCACCACGCCCCCTCGCTCAGCGCGGTGGTGCCCGCGCTGCTCGACTCGGCCCGGCCCGAGGTGGTCCTGGTCGAGCTGCCCACCGAGTTCCAGCCCTGGCTGGACTGGCTGGCCGACGAGTCCACCCGGGCGCCGGTCGCCCTCGCGGCCGCCCCGGACGGCTCCGGGGACGGTCCGGGCGAGGGGCCCGCAGGGCTCGCCTTCTACCCGTTCGCGGACTTCTCCCCGGAGCTCGCCGCGCTGCGGTGGGCCCGTCGCAACGGCGTCCCGGCCCTCACCTGCGACCTGCCGCTCGCCCGGCGGGCCGAGGCCCGCCGGGCGAGCGGGGACACCGTGCACGACGGCCGCACCGGCGTCGCCGCCGCGCTGCGGCACCGGCTCACCGGGCGGGACGACGACGATGACCTCTGGGACCGCCTGGTCGAGACCGCCGCCCCCGGGTCCACTCCGGAGGCCGTCCGCCGCGCCGCGCTGCTGGTCGGCTGGGCGATGCGCAGCGACGCGGCGGACGGCGCCGGGGTCGACCCGTACGACCTGCGACGCGAGGCCTGGATGCGTGCGCGGATCCGGGCCGCCGGGGCCGACGGGCGCCGGGTCGCCGCCGTCATCGGGGCGTTCCACGCGCCCGCGCTGCTCGACGACGCGGCGGCCGCCGGGCCCGACCCCGACGGCGGCCACGCGGAGAACGGCGACCACGTCGGGGCCGTCATCGGGGCGTTCCACGCGCCTGCGCTGCTCGACGACGCGGCGGCCGCCGGGCCCGACCCCGACGGCGCCCACGCGGAGAACGGCGCCCACGCGGAGAACGGCGACCACGTCGTCTCGCTGATCCCCTACACCTACCCCCTGCTCGATGCCCGGTCCGGGTATCCGGCAGGCATCCGAGACCCCGAGTGGCAGCACACGGTGCTCGACGCGGGCGGCGATCCGGAGCGGCTCGCCGACGCCCTGACCGGCACCGCGGTGCGCATCTGCCAGGCCCTGCGCACCCAGGACCACCCGTCGGGTCCGGCCGACGCCCGCGAGATCGTCCGGCTCGCCGGGGACCTCGCCCGGCTGCGCGGGCTGGCCGCCCCCGGCCGGGGCGAACTGGTCGAAGCCGTGCAGACCGTCCTCGCCCAGGGGGAGCCGCTCGGCCGCGGCCGGGCCGTCGCCCGCGCGCTGGAGCGCGTCCTGGTCGGCACCCGGACCGGCCGGGCCGCGCCCGGCGCCCCGCGCAGCGGCCTGGCACCCGCCGTCGAAGCGGCCCTCACCGAACTCGGCCTCCCCGGGCCGGGCGACTCCGCCGAGACCGCCCCCCGGGAACTCCGGCTGGACCCGCTGCGCTCGGCCCTCGACCGCCGCCGCGACCTGCTCCTGCACCGCCTCACCGCCTGCGGCGTCCCCTACGGCGAACCGGTGGCCGGGGTGGGCGCGGGCGGCACCGAGACCCTCGGCGCCCGTTGGCGCGTGCAGTGGAGCCCGACCGTCGCCGCGATGCTGACGGTCGCCGGCACCCGTGGCGTCACCCCGGCCCAGGCGGCCGAGGGCGCGCTGCGGGAGCGGCTGCGCCGCGAGCAGCAGGCCGACGGCCCGACCGCCCGCGAGGTGGTCCAGGGCCTCGCCGACGCCGCCGCCTGCGGACTGCCGGCGCTCGCCGACACCCGCCTCGCCCAGCTCACCGCCGTCCTCCCGCAGAGCGGGACTCTCCCCGAACTCCTGGACGCACTGGCCCTGCTGGACCGCCTCGCCGCCGGTCACATCCCGGGCCTCGCCCCCGAGGCACGGCGGGACTCCTCCGCACCGGCGACCGCGGACCGGACGGAGCCGGCCGCGCCGCCCGGGGAGCGGGCCGGGCTGATCGAGCCCGGCGGCCGGGCCGTCGCGCTCGCTTCGGCCGCGGAGCTGCTGACCGACGCGGCGGTGCGCCAACTGGAGGGGCTGGGCGGGTCCGACGACCCCGCCGATGCCCGGGCCCTGGTGGAGCTGGCCCGCCGGGCCGACCTGTCCGGCGGCGTGCGGCTCGCCCACACGCTGACCGAACTCGCCGACGGCGGGAGCCCGCTGGTCCGGGGAGCGGCCGGGGCCGTGCGGGTCCTGCTCGGGCAGGACGGCCCGAGCGGGTTCGGCGGCCGCGCGGCCTCCTGGGTCGACGGAGCCACCGACACCGGGACTCGTCATGCCCTCGGCCGATCGCTGGTCGGTCTGCTGACGGCGGCGGAGGGGCTCTTCTCCACCGCGCCCGAGGCGCTCGAACCGGTGCTGGAGCGGGTCACCGCCCTGTCCGACACGGCGTTCCTGGACCGGCTGCCCGCACTGCGCGGCGGCTTCGACACCCTCGCCCCGGCCGCGCGGGACCGGTTGCTGACACTGGTCGAGGAGCGGCTGGGCAGCCGTCTGCAGGCCCTGCCGGACGCCGTTCCGCCGGCGCTGCTCGCCGCCTGGGCCCGCGCGGACCTCGCCGCCCGGGCCGCCCTGGAACGACGCGGGCTGCTCCCGGAGCGACCCACCGCCCCGATGGCCGAGCCGACTGCCGGACCGCTGGCCGCACCCGGGCGCTCCGACCGGCCGGCGGACGAGCTCGTCGGCGGGTCCGCCGGCGATGTTCCCGCGACGGCCGGTGGCCCGGCGGTCGAGCCGACGCCCGGGCGGCTCGCGGCGGCCGACCATCCCGGCCGGACGGCTCAACGCGCCGTGCCCACCGACGGCGGACACGGCGCCCCCGGGCAGGCCGTCCAGCCCTTCCACGGCCCGGGAACGGATGTCGGGCCGGCTCCGGGGCCCGCTGCGCACGTCCCCGCTCCCGCGTCCGCCGGGCAGGGGCTCGCGCCGGCCGAGCGGTGGCGGTTGTTGCTCGGGCGGCCGGGGGGCGGAGGCCTCGCGGGGCGTGCGGCCAGGCTAGCGACCGCGCTCGACGAGCTGTACGGCACCGGGCACGGGGAGGGGTCCGGGCCCGGGCTGGACGGTCGGGGCGGGGCGGGCGGCAACCGGGGCGGCCGTGAGGCCCCGTACCCGGGCGTGCGCGAGTGGTCCGAGGAGCTGACCGCGCTGTTCGGGCCGGGCATCCGCGAAGAGGTGCTCGCCGCCGCCGTGGGGCAGGGCCGGGCCGACGCGCTGGACGCGATCGACCCGGGTGCCGTCCGCCCCTCCGTCGACCTGCTCCGGACCGTGCTGGAGCACGCCGGTGGCCTGCCGGAGGCGCGGATCGCCGGGCTGCGTCCACTGGTGCGGCGCCTGGTGTCCGAGCTCACCCGGGAGCTGGCGACCAGGCTCCGACCGGCGCTCACCGGGATCAGCGTGCCGCGGCCGAGCCGCCGGCCCGGCGGCGGGCTCGACCTCCACCGGACGATCCGGGCGAACCTCGCCACCGCGCGCCCGGCCCGGCCGGGGGATCCGGAGGCGGGCACGGTGATCGTCCCGGAACGGCCGGTCTTCCGGACCAGGGCCCGACTGGCGGCCGACTGGCGGCTGATCCTGGTGGTGGACGTGTCCGGGTCGATGGAGGCGTCCACGGTCTGGGCGGCGCTGACCGCCTCGATCCTGGCCGGGGTGCCCTCGCTGAGCACCCACTTCGTCGCCTTCTCCACCGAGGTCGTCGACCTGACCGAGCGGGTGGAGGACCCGCTCGGCCTGCTCCTGGAGGTCCGGATCGGCGGCGGCACCCACATCGCCAGCGGGCTGAAGTACGCACGCGAGCTGGTGACCGTGCCGTCCCGGACGCTGGTCGCGGTGATCAGCGACTTCGAGGAGGGCGGACCGATCGGCGGGCTGCTGACGCAGACCCGCGCGCTGGTCGACTCCGGCTGTCACGTGCTCGGCTGCGCCGCGCTCGACGACACCGGGACGGCGCGTTACTCGAAGGCGGTCGCGAGCCAGCTGGTCGCGGCCGGAATGCCGGTGGCGGCGCTGAGCCCGCTCGAACTGGCCCGCTGGGTGGGGGAGAAGGTCCGATGACAGAGCAGCGGAGCGTGTCGTCCGGCGGGGCCTGGCCGGCCGTCCGGCCGGAGGTGGTCGCCGAAGTGGTGGCGGGGCTGTCGGCCCGCCTGCAGAAGCGGCTGGACGGCGCGGCCGCCAAGCTGGCGGAGCGCCCGGTGCGCCGGGACGGCGACGAGTGGCGGATCGAGGTGGACGAGGAGACCTCCCTCGTCCTGCACGCGCCGGGCGGGGTGGTCCGGGGGCAGGCCGATGTCCGCTGTGGCTGCCTGCTGGCGCCGGCCTGCGTGCACCGGGCGGCGGCGGTCACGGTCTGCCGGATCGCCGACGCGGACACCGAACCGGGCCCGGACACCGAACCGGGCCCGGACACCGAACCGGAACCGGCCTCGGAGTCGGGCCCGAAGCCGGACACCGAACCGGTCCCGGGGTCGACTACCGGACCGGACCCGGTCGGCGGCACGCCCGGCGGCCCCCGCACCGCTCCCGATGCCGCTCCCGACGACGCCTCCGGCGGTTCGCTCACGGCGGCCGAGCAGGCCGCCGTCCACCACCTGCACCGCGCCTCCGTGGCCGTGCTGGCGGCCGGGGTGGGCGGAGCCGGCGCCGTGCTCCAGGCGGAGCTGCTGCGGGCGGCCCACCGGGCGCGGCTGAACGGGTTCCACCGGCCGGCCGCGGCAGCGGTCGCGGTGGTGAGCCGGCTCCGGGCCGCCCGCTCGGGCGAGCCGGACCACCGGCTCGCGCTCCTGGTCGCGGGCCTGCGCGAGCTGCTCGACCTGACCACGATCCTGACCACGGCCTTGTCCCCGACCCTGCCCCCGACCGTGGCCACGGCCCTGACCTCGGCGCGAACCGCGGCCCCGGGTACGGGGCACGGCGATCTCGCCGCCCTGCGCGGCACCGCCCGTCAGGTCTACCGGGAGGCGGGCGGGCTGCGGTTGTACGGGCTGTTCGCCGAACCGGTCCTGACCGCCACCCATGCGGGCGTGCTCACCTGGGCGGTGGATGCCACCGGCGTGCTGAGCACCGTCGCCGAGGTGATGCCGCACGCCGACCCGACGACGGCCGCCCCGCAGGCGGTCGGTGCGGGGAACCGGGCGGTCCGGTTGGGTGACGCCCTGCTCAGTCACCGCGAGTTCAGCCGGGCGGGGCTGGCCGTCCAGGGGGCGACGCGGTCCGCCAACGGTCGGCTCGGCGCGGGCAGTTCGGTTCGAGCGGTGCGGGCCGGGGGAGTGGCGTGGACGGCGGACCCGGTCGCCGGGCTCTGGACGGAGCCCCCGACCGTCCAGGTGGAGCGTGCCCTGGCAGCGGCGGCGCTGCCGTACGAGGGCCGGCCGGCCGGGAGCGATCTGCTGTTCCTGGACGTCACGCTGCTCGGCGCCGCCCCGTACGGGTCGGGCGGCGTGCCCGAGCTGCTGGCCGACTGCGGCGGGCTGGTGGTCGCGCTGCGCGCGGCGCACGACCACCCCGGGCTGGCGTTCCGGGGCAATCTGGCGCTGCTCGCCACCGCGCCGGGCCTGCGGCTGCGGGTGATCGGCCGGCTGGAGCGGGCCGAGCACCCGGAGCTGCGGCTGCTCGCGGTGGGTACGCCACCGGCCGGACCCGAGCCGGGGGAGCCGGCCCTCGCGCTGCCCGCCGATCGGGCGGCGCGGGTCAATCTGGGCCTGGAGCGGTTGCAGACCGCCGATCTCACCCTCGGCGCCGCGTCCAGCACCTCCGCCCCCGTCGAGGCCCCGAGCAGTGCGGCCGGACCGGTCGGGCCCGCGGCTCCGGTCCATCTGCTGGCGCGCCGGGTGGAGCAGGCGGTGACCGGCGGGCGGCAGGGGCTCGCGCTCGGCGCCGGGGCGGCGGACACCGGCCGGTCGGCGCTGCGCGCGGCCGGTCTGGCCACGGGGGCGGCCCTGCTCGACGCGCTCCGCGCGGCGGCGGTGGACCAGCCCCGCGACGTGTTCGGCAGGGTGGTGGCGGACGACCATGCCGCGTTCACCTCCGCCTGGCTGGCGGCGGCCTGCTACGGCGAGGAGTTGGCCTCGGCGCTCTGCGCGGGTGGCTGGCAAGGGCAGGATCCGGTCAAGGCCGGGTCATAAGAAAGTATTTGCACAGGCAGGTAAAGCGCGTCGAATGGCATACTGGGGGGCGGGAAGACGTTCGACCGGCCGTACTACCGTCGACTGGGTCCGGGCAAGTGACCGGCCGGTGGGTCGACCGGGCCACGGGTCCGGTCCGGGTTCGAGCCCGGGTTCGTGCACGAGCTCGGGCCGGGGTCCGGACCGGAACAGGGAAAGCGAAGGGCGAGCTATGGGTATCCACGACGATGCTGCCGAGATCCGCGCCTGCGGCTGGCGTACGCTCGCCGCTCTGCACGGCCTCATCGATGCCGCGCTGGAGAAGGCGCTCCAGAACGAGCACCAGCTCTCGGTGGTCGAGTACACGGTGCTGGACGCGCTCTCGCGGCAGGACGGCTGGCACATGCGGATGCAGCAGCTGGCCCGGGCCGCGGCCCTGAGCAGCAGCGCGACCACGCGCCTGGTGACCCGCCTGGAGGACCGCGGCCTGCTCAGCCGTTTCCTCTGCGTGGACGATCGGCGCGGCATCTACACCGAGCTGACCCCACAGGGCCGCCAACTGCTCGAAGCCGCCCGGCCGGTGCACGACGCCACCCTGGAGGCGACGCTCGCCAAGGCCACCGACGCGCCGGAGCTGGCCCCGTTGGTGCGGGCCCTGGAGGAACTCAAGCTCACCCCGGCCGCGGCCACCGTCCCGGCCGCCGTCTGACCCCGACCGGTACGGCCGACGTCGGCGCCGAAGCCGGTACTGACACCGGCACCGGCACCGGCGCGCGGCCGAGAACCCGCCCCGGCCGCCGCTGGAGCGGTGGCCGGGGCGGGTCACACCTCGTCCGGCCTCTGTTGCGCGGGGCCGGTCTTGCGGACCCGCCGGGGGAGGACGGGTGGGACGCGGGGGTGCCCTTCGAGTCCGTGGTCCGACGGGACCTCCTGGACGCCCTCGTGCGTACGCGTGGCGGGGTCGGCCGGGTGGCTCTCCACCACGCCGTCCCACAGGGCGTCGCGAGGGTTCGCGTCCCGCGGTCCGGCGGACGCCTCCCCGGCTACCGCGCCGCCGTCCGAAGGGGCGCGGTCGGAAGGGGCGCCGTCCGAAGGCGCGTCGTTCGGGCGGACACCCTCCGGAGGAGCGCCCTCCGGAACACCGGCGTCCGCACCCCCGCCCGAGGCCGCGCCGAACGGGTTGTCGTCCTGCCAGGGCGACGAAGCCCGCGTCGGTGAGACCTGCGGCGCCGACGGCTGCCACGACGAGGCCCGGGGGACGACCACCGCGTCGGGCAGCCCGGGGATCGGCGAGCCGGCCGCCGGGGGAGCCGGGGGCGCGCCCGCGGTCAGCTCCTCCGGGGCCGCCGGCTCCTCGCCCGACCCACCGTCCCCGTTCCCGCCGTCCCCATTCCCGTCGTCCCCGTTCCCGCCGTCCCCGCTCCGGTCGGCCTGCGCCACCACCGGCGGCCGGGTCACCCGGGCGCCGGGCGGCAGGCCGGCCACGGACGGGGTCTGTTCCATCCGCTCCAGCAGCGCCGACGGCAGCAGCACCACGGCCCGCGTCCCCCCGAAGGGGGAGGACCGCAGGGTGACCTGGATGTGGTGCCGGGAGGCCAGCCTGGCCACCACGAAGAGGCCGAGCCGCAGGTCGTCCCCGAGCGCGGAGACGTCCAGCTCGGGCGGGTCGGCCAGGTAGGCGTTGAGCTGCTCGTACTCGTCCCGGCACATCCCGAGACCGCGGTCCTCGACCTCGACGGCCAGCCCCCGGGGGACTTCCTGCGCGGAGACCTGCACCTTGGTGTAGGGCGGGGAGAAGGTGGTGCCGTTCTCGATCAGCTCGGCGATCAGATGGATGACGTCGGCGACGGCCTGGCCGCCGAGCGCGACGCGCGGGATGCCCTGCACGACCACCCGGGAGTAGTTCTCCGTCTCCGAGACGGCGCTGCGCAGCACGTTGACGACCGGGACGGCGTTGCGCCAGCGCCGGGCGGGCAGCGCGCCGCCGAGGATGACCAGGTTCTCGGCGTTGCGCCGCATCCGGGTGGCGAGGTGGTCGACCGCGAACAGCTCGCGCAGCAGCCCGGGGTCCTCGTGCTCGCGCTCCAGCGCGTCCAGCATGCTGATCTGGCGGTGGAGCAGGATCTGGGTGCGGCGGGCGATGTTGAGGAAGACCTTCTTGGTGCCCTCCCGCCCCTGGGCCTGGTGCACGATGGCGGTGAGCGCGGCGGTGCGGACGGCGGAGAGCCCCTCGGCGGTCTGGTGGAGTTCGTCGCCGAGGCGCCGGGCGGGGATCCAGGCGGGCGGTGGCGGGACGGATTCGCCGGCCCGGAGCCGGCCGACCACCTGGGGGATCTCGTGCCGGGCGATCGAGAGGGTGTCGGCCCGCAGGTCGCGCAGCCGGGCGGACACCGACCGGGCCAGCCGGATGCCGCGGGTCAGGCTCCAGAGCAGCACGACGGCGACGGCCGCGCTGACGACCGCCAGGGCGGTCCGGTGGCCGGTGCCGCGCAGCAGGGAGAGGGCGTAGCCCCAGGTGGCGGCGAGGCCGAGGCAGGGGACCAGCACGAGGGAGAGGAGAGAGCGGCGGAGCGAGCCGGACCGGCCGGCGCGGTGGCCCGGGCGCGGGGCCGATATGCCTGGCATCTGATTCCTTGGTGCAGGGCCAACGGCGGGTCTGCCCGTGTGCGGTCCGGCCGGGGTCTCGGAGCCGCCACGGCCGGCGGGCCCGGAGGGGGCCGGACGAGGTGGCGTGGTACCACCGTCCGAGCGGGTGCAGCACGGCCGCCGACTTCGGGCACGCTATCAGCCCCGGGAGGCCCTGTCGCAACATCAACTGACGATATGTAAGCAGATGGTGACGCGTCTTTACATCGGTCGATCGGCCGCTTTTCGGCGGATCTCCGCAGGTCAGCATGGTGGCTCTGGTCGTCGACGACTTCCCGGGAGCCTGAGGGGAGGTCTCCGGAAAGCCGTCAGGAACAGGTCAAGTACGGGAAGTCCGAGGTGGGCCGGAAGCCGGGCGTGGGCCGGTTCCGGGTGGCGCGGATGCCTCCGTGGGGGGTGGGGGCTTCAGCCGGCGAGCGGCATGTGCAGCAGGGCGGCGCCGGCCGGGCGGGCGGCCTCGGCCTCCAGTCGGGCCTCCCGCTGGGCCAGTTCGGTCCAGGCCCAGCTCGTGAGGTCGGACAGCTCCGCCGACCACTGCTTGCCGTACGTGCCCGAGGCCACCTGGCCGAGCCGCAGCCGCTGGACGTCGGAGGTGCCGGCGGGCGGGTAGATGTGGGTGGCGTCCCGCAGGTAGCGCTCGATGTGGAACTCGGCCTGCAGGCCCCGGGCGGCGTGGATCTCCATCGCGTTCCGCGCCGAGTCCAGCACGTACTCGGTGTTGATCAGCTTGGCGTTCATCAACTCGGCGTCGCAGGGCCGGCCGTGGTCCAGCTGGTGCGAGGCGTGGTAGGCGGCCAGCTTGGCGGTCATCAGGCGGGACTGCATCTCGCCCAGCTTGAGCGCTATGTTCGGCAGCTGGGAGAGCGGCTTCCCGTAGAGCACCCGCCCCTCGGCGAACCGCACGGTGTCCTCCACGATCGCCCGGTGGATGCCGAGTGCGACGGCGGCCAGGTTCAGCCGTCCGTACAGGGTCGAGGAGGAGTAGGCGATGTCCAGGCCCTGGCTCTCCTCGCCCAGCCGGTTGGCGGCGGGGACGCGGCAGTCCTCGAAGACGATCTCGCCGAAGCTGAAGCCGTGCAGGCCGCTCTGCGAGCCGGGGCTGCCGGTGCGAAAGCCCGGGCGGTCGCTCTCCACCAGGAAGGCGGAGAGGCCCCGGCTGCCCTCGCCGGTGCGGAGCACCACGCCGTGCACGTCGCCGATGTGGGAGTTGCCGACGAACCACTTGCGGCCGTTGAGGACGTACTCGTCCCCCTCGCGCCGCGCGGTGCCGGTCATGCCGAGCACGTGGCCGCCCGATTCGGGTTCGGTGACGGCGATCGTCGGCAGCACCTCACCGGAGGCGAACCGCGGCAGCCAGTAGCGGCGCTGGGTGTCGGAGCCGAAGTGGATCACCTTGGCGACGCCGAGCTGCGAGGCCTGCGCCATCGCGCCCATCGCGCCGCTGACCCGGGCCAGCTCCTCGACGATGACCGTCTTGGCGAGGTGGCCGAGACCGAGCCCGCCGAAGGTCCGCGGAATGGTCGCGCCGATCCAGCCGCGCTGGGCGATCTCGCGGGAGAGTTCGACCTCGACCGTCCGGTCGGCCTCCATTCTGGCCACCTGCGGGCGCACCTCCTTCTCCGCGAACTCACGTACCTCCGCGCGGAGGCTCTCGTGCCGTTCGTCGGTGAAGTAGTCCATCGCCATGCTGGGTCCTCTCGATTCCGGGGTGGTGGTGCCTCCGTCCGTGCAGCCGAACCGCTCCGGCCGCCCAAGGGTGGGGGTGATGAGGTGGCGGCCGGTTGCCCTGGTGCAGCCGGTACGCGCGGATGTGCGGGGCGGGATCCTGGCGGAAACCCGTCCCTGTTTTCGGCAGGGCTCATTGTCGTATGGCGATCCGGCCCTCTCCATAGTCGATCTTGGAATGGCGCGAAACGGATCGCCCGAAGTCGGAGGAGGATTGAAAGCCGCCGCGGCGGGGGAATGATCATTCCCGCTTTTCGGCCCCGCTGGAGGGTCGTCCACGTGCGGGTTTGACCGCCCGTCAGTCGTGTGAGTCGGGTGGGCCGAGAGCGTCCATCGCGCCGATGGTCTGATTACATGTGCGCCATGACTGATGTGATGAGCACTCAAGGCCAGTTCCCGGGTGCCGCCGGCGAGTCCGAGCGGACCCGCCGGCTGCGCATCCTGGGTCTCAACGAACCCACCGTGGACGAGGCCTTCGACCGCTTCGCCCACCTGGCCGCCAGCCTCACCCGCGCCCCCATCGCCATGGTCAACTTCATCAACGACGAGCGGCAGATGTTCCGGGGGCTCTTCATTCCGCCAAACTCCGCCGCCCCGGGCGACACCGGCTGCTCCTGGGCCGACCGGGGGATCGTCTTCGACCTCCCGAGCCGGGAGATGCCGCTGAGCCACGGTTTCTGCCCGCACGTGGTCGCCCAGCGCTCCCCGCTGGCGCTCGACGACGTCCTCGCCTACCCCCGGTTCGCCGGGAACCCGGTCGTCGACGAGCTGGGGGTGCGCGCCTACCTCGGCGCCCCGCTGGTCGACGACACCGACACCGTCATCGGCACCGTCTGCGTCCTCGACCGTGAACCCCGCCAGTGGGGGCGCGAGCGGCTGCGCGACATCCAGCACCTCGCCGAGGCGCTGCTCTCCGAGATCCGGCTGCGCGACAACCTGATCGCCCAGCAGCAGGAGATGTTCGCCGCCTTCGACGGTTCGCCTTTCCCCATCATGCTGACCCGCGGGCCCGAGCAGGAGCTCCGCTACGTCAACCCCGGGCACGCCGAGGCCTTCGGTGCGCCGGTGGCCCACGGCTCGATCGGGCAGGCCTACCCGCAGCTGGCTGCCGCGGGGCTGGAGCAGACGGTGGCCGAGGCGTACCACACCGGTCGGACCGCCGTCCTGAACGACGTCCGTTTCCAGTCCACCCGGCCGGACGCCCAGCGGATCCACCAGATCTTCAGCTTCACCTGCACCCCGCAGCGGGCCGCGCGGACCGGCCAGGTGAACGGCGTGCTCGTGGTCGGCATGGACGTCACCGCACAGTCCCGCACCGAGGAGGAGCTGGGCACGCTGGCCGCGCTGCTGGTCGACCGGCTCCAGCAGAGCGGTGGTGGCGCCACCGGTCGGCCGGGCATCGGCGGCGGGGAGACCGGGCTGGTCCTCCCGGGCTGACCCCGGACGCCACCCCACCCGTCCCCCACCGCGATGAACACCGCCCCTGCCACGTCCCCCGCCACGACCACGACCACGACTTACGCCGCCGGCACCACCACCACCGGTGCCGCCGACACGACCGCCGCCGTCGCAGCCGCCGGACCGGTTACCGCCGCCGGCCCGACCACGACCGGCGCCACGTCCCGGACCGGCGCCACGTCCAGGACGGACCCCGTACCCACCGGCCCCGCCACCGTGCCGGGGCGCCTCTCACCCCCGAGGAGAGGCGCCCCACCACGGTGACCGCCGGGAGCCCGCCGCCGTAGTCGCGGCCACAGCCCCGCCGAAGCGCGTCGCGGGGAGCCCGCCGCCGTAGTCGGCCCCCGCCGTCCGCCGCCGCACCGCCGCACCGCCGCACCGCAGCACCGCCGTCCGCCGCCGCGCTGCCGCCGCTCGTTGCGAGCCGCCCGGCCGCCGCGCGGGTGAACCGGACGCCCCGTCCCCCGGACGGGCGCCCGCGGCACGGCCACCGATGGTAGGCATGGGCCGCATGGAGTGGTTCGCCGACTGGTTCGCCGCACCCGAGTACGGGCCGAGCCGGGTCCTCGTGCAACGGCTGCTGGCCGCCGTCTACCTGACCGGATTCGTGGCCGCCGCCGCGCAGTTCCGAGCCCTGATCGGCGCCGAGGGCATGCTTCCGGTGCCCGCCTTCACCGCCCGGGTACCGTTCCGCCGCGCGCCGAGCCTCTTCCACCTCCACTACAGCGACCGCTTCTTCGCCGCCGTCGCCGGTACGGGCGCCGTGCTCTCGGCGGGCCTGGTCGCCGGACTGGGCGACGCCGTCCCGCTCTGGGCGTCGATGCTGCTGTGGGCGGTGCTCTGGCTGCTCTACCTGTCGATCGTCAACGTCGGCCAGACCTGGTACTCCTTCGGCTGGGAGTCCCTGCTGCTGGAGGCCGGCTTCCTCGCCGTCTTCCTGGGCAACCAGAACGTCGCCCCGCCGCTCCCGGTGCTCTGGCTGCTGCGCTGGCTGGCGTTCCGGGTCGAGTTCGGTGCCGGGCTGATCAAACTGCGCGGCGACAGCTGCTGGCGCGACCTGACCTGTCTGCGCTACCACCACGAGACCCAGCCGATGCCGGGACCGCTCAGCTGGTTCTTCCACCACCTGCCCGGGCCGCTGCACCGGGCCGAGGTCGCCGCCAACCACGTCACCCAGCTCCTGGTACCGGTCGGCCTGCTCCTCCCGCAGCCGGTCGCCGGCTACGCGGCCGTGATCGTCGTGGTGACCCAGCTCTGGCTGGTGGCCTCGGGCAACTTCGCCTGGCTGAACTGGCTCACCATCACCCTCGCCCTCGCCGCCGTGGACCCCGCCCGCTTCGGGCTGTCCTTCCGGACTCGCTCCTACGGCGGTACCCCCGGCTGGTTCGAGGGCCTCGTGATCGCGCTGACCGTCGCCGTCGCGGTGCTCAGCTACTGGCCGGTCCGGAACATGGTCTCCCGTGAACAGGTGATGAACCGATCCTTCAACCGGCTTCATCTGGTCAACACCTACGGCGCCTTCGGCAGCGTCAACCGGATCCGCCTGGAGGTGGTGGTCGAGGGCACCGACGAGGCCACCGTCACCGGGCGGACGGTCTGGCGCGAGTACGGCTTCAAGGGCAAGCCCGGCGACGTGCGCCGCCTGCCGCGCCAGTACGCCCCCTACCATCTGCGGCTGGACTGGCTGATGTGGTTCGCCGCCATCTCGCCCGCGTACGCCCGGCCCTGGTTCCTGCCGTTCGTCGCCCGATTGCTGACGAACGACCCGGCCACGCTGCGGCTCCTGCGTCACAATCCGTTCCCGGACGCCCCGCCGACCCACGTCCGGGCGACGCTCCACCGCTACCGCTTCACCGACTGGCACGAACTGCGGTCCACCGGCGCGTGGTGGCACCGGACCGCGCTGCACGAGTACCTCGCGCCGGTCAGCCTTGACACCCTCACTCGTTCCGGTCACCGGCCGCCGCTCGGCCGCCGGAGCCGTTCGGTACCCCTGGACGGTCTGCGACGGCGGTCCGGCCACCCGCCCGGCCCCGCACCGCACCACCCGCCCGGCCCTCCCGAGTAGCGGCCGGGCGGGCGGTGTGGCACGCCACACCGGCCCGTCGGACGGTGGGTGCGTGCAAGGCTCGAACGGGCACCCGTATTCTTGGCCTCCACAACCGGCGGCCCGAACGCGCGCCCCCAGCCCCTCCCGCCGGGGCCTCCGTGCGCACCCGGTCCGCCGCCCCCTCGCCGCCCGCCCCGCCGCAGTCGCCCAGAACCGGACCTCACATGACAGTGCTTCACTCGCGCAACGCCGACGCCGCAGACGCCAAGGCCGCCGCAGACGCCAAGGACGCCACGGACCCGGATCAGAACCGCGGCCAGGCGGCCACGGTGGAGACCGGCCTCCGGGACGAGCTCGGCCGCTACGCCGAGCTCGGTGCCTTCACCCTCACCGCCGGGACCCACGCGTGGTACGCCGCCGTCGACACCGTCGCGACCCCCGAGGACGCCCGCGCCGCCTCCACCGCCCTCGCCGAACTCCGTGGCAGCGACCTCCAGCAGACCTGGGAGGCCGTCACCGCCCTGGCCGCCGACGCCAGGATCGAGGTGCCCGGCAGCGTCGCCGTCGCGGCGCTGTTCGCCGAGACGCTCCAGCGTGTCCAGCAGACCTCCGCGACCCTGATCGGCGCCGCGTACGACGCCGACCTGGACGCGCTCGTCGCCGCCACGGCCGACCGCGCCTGGCGTCGCGAGAACGGCGTCAAGCTGTCGTTCCTGCGCGTGCGCGGGCTGCGCAAGCAGGCCGCCGCGCTGGTCGCCGGCGGCCGCAAGGTCCGCCCCGAGGAGCTGCACGAGGCGCTCGCCTCGGCCAACATCGAACGTCGGGCCTGGGCCGTCCTCGCCCCCTCGGGCGCACTGCCCGTCCCGCCGGCCGACGGCCCGCTGGCGGAGCGGACCGCGGCGGCCTTCGAAGCGATCGGCACCGCGCTGCGCGACCTGGGCCGGCTGCTGCCCGAGCACGACCTGGAAGCACAGCCGTTCCCCGAGCTCATCGACCTGGTGGAGCGTCTGGCGGCGGACGAGGGCACGCTCTACCGCCTCCCCACCATCCGCTCCCTGCGGACCTCGCTCGAAGAGGCCGGTCTCGCCGACCTGCTCGCCGAGCTCGCCGCCGCCGGCGCCGACCGCCGCGCTGCCGAGGCCGCCTACGGCGCCCGCCAGGCCCTGGCCGGGGGTCAGCGCGACGGCCTGACGGCGACGGAGGCGACACCCGTCGAGGAGATCGCCGCCGAGGAGCCGGTCGCGGAGGAGCCGGTCGAGGAGGCGGGCGCCGCCGAGGCGCTCGTTGAGGAGACTGTCGTCGAGGAGGCGGTCGTCGAAGAGGCGGCCGTTGAAGTGGCGGTTGTCGAAGAGGCGGCTGTCGAGACCGAGGCCGAGCCGGTGGCGGCCGACAGCTCGACCGGGGCGGAGGCCGAGCAGGTCGTGGCCGAGGCGGTGACCGGAGCGGACGAGCCCACGGCCGAGGAGCCCGTCGAGGCCCGGCCGCTCGTCGTCTCGCTCCCGGCGCCCTCGCCCGCGGCGGACGACCTGGTGGACGTGGCTCCGGCCGTCCCGGCGCAGGCCGAGGCCGAGCCGGAGGTCGAGGTCGCCGAGGTCGAGGAGCCCGAGGCCGAGGTTGTGCCCGCGGTCGAGGCCGAGGCCGAGGCCGTTGCGCCGGAGGTCGTCGAGCCCGAGGCGGCTCCGGCCGAGTCCGTAGCCGAGGCTGCGCAGGTCGTCGAGGTCGTCGAGGTCGTCGAGGTTGCCGAGGCTGCCGAGGTCGTCGAGCCGACTGCCGAGGTCGAGCCGGAGGTCACCGAGTCGACTGCCGAGGTCGTTGAGGTCGTCGAGGTCGCCGTGGTCGTGGAGCCCGAGACCGAAGCGGTGCCGGTTGCCGAGGTTGTGCCTGCGGTTGAGGCCGAGGCCGTTGCGCTGGAGGTCGTCGAGCCCGAGGCGGCTCCGGCCGAGTCCGTGGCCGAGTCCGTGGCCGAGTCCGTGGCCGAGGCTGCGCAGGTTGCCGAGGTTGCCGAGGTTGCCGAGGTTGCCGAGGTTGCCGAGGTCGTCGAGCCGACTGCCGAGGTCGAGCCGGAGGTCACCGAGTCGACTGCCGAGGTCGTTGAGGTCGTCGAGGTCGCCGTGGTCGTGGA
>NZ_JBVHHE010000010.1:119134-280809 GCF_055561235.1 Kitasatospora sp. NPDC022856
GAGCCCGAGACCGAAGCGGTGCCGGTTGCCGAGGTCGGGTTCGCCGAGGCGGAGCCGGCCGTCAAGCCCGAGCCCGCCCCCAGGACCCCCAAGGCTGCCAAGGCCCCCAAGGCCGCCCCCGCCGCCGGGCCCGGGAAGCCGGACTTCACGCCGGGGCGTCCGGTGACCGCCTACTCGGCCGACGAGCTGCTCGCCGTCGTGCGTTGGGTGGACGGTGACGGTGTCGACCGCAGCGACGAGGAGCTGCTGCGGGCGGCGATGAAGGAGCTGGGCTTCGGCCGCCTCGGCCCGCGCATCAAGGAGGCGCTGGGCGCCGCCGTGACGGCCGCGCGCGGCTGACCCGAAGCGACGCCGAAGGGCCCGGTGCGGGAGGTACGCCTCCCGCACCGGGCCCTTCGCCGTGGTCAGCTCCGTGGTCAGCCGGCCTTGTTCCAGGGGGCGCCGGCCATCAGCGCCTTGACGTTGGCGACGTAGCCCGGGTTCGGGATGGCCACGCTCCCGCCGGTCGCGCCCGTGACGGGGTCGGTGACGGTGTTGTAGTGCACGTTGCCCGCGCCCGCGTTGTAGGCGGCGATCACCAGGTCGAGCAGCGGTGTCCGGCCGGTGGCCGGGTCGGGGGAGAGGTCGTACTTCCCGCCGAAGGAGGAGTCGCCGTAGTAGGCGACCAGCCAGTCGAGCAGCTGCGTGCCGAGCTGGACGTTGCCGGCCAGCGTCTTCGGGTCGGACGTGGTGCCGAACTTGCTGTTCATCCAGCTGACGGTGGCGGGCATGATCTGCATGGTGCCGATGCCGCCGTCGCAGGCGAGGATGCCGGACTGCCAGCCGCTCTCCTGCCAGGCGATCGCCTTGACCAGGTTGACCGGCAGCGCCGGGAGCCGGTCCGTGCCGCCGTTGCTGAGGAACAGCGTCCGGGACTGCCCGGCGGCCGAGCCGAGCGCCGCCGCGACGGCCTCCTTCGGCTCGTCGGGCTGGGGCTTGGTCGGGGTGCAGCCGCTCTGCAGCGGCGGGACGTGCGGGGTGGCGGGCGCGGGCGGCGGCGGGGGCGCGACCGGGCCGGGCTTCGCGGTCGGTGCGGGCGCCGCGGCGACGGCTGCCGGGGTCGGGGCCGCCGGGGCCGCCGGGGGCACGCTGGTGGCCTTGGCGGCCGGGTCCGCGGGCTTGGTGGTGCCGGGCCTGGCCGTGCTCGCCGACGCGGTCGGGCTCGGCTTGGCCGACTTGCCCGCCGTCGCGCTCGGCGAGGCGCTGGGGCCGGGCGAGGTGCTCGTGCCGGGCGAAGGGCTCGCCGTCGCCGGGGCGTCGGCCGTCGGGGTCCCGGAGGGCGAGACCCCGGCGGTGGCGGCCACCGCCGGGCCCGCCGCGGCGTCGGTGCTGCCGTCCGCCTTCTTGCTGCCGCAGCCCGTCAGCAGCGCCGTCGACACGGCCGCCGCCGACACGAGAACCAGCGCCTGCCGTGAAGCACACACCTTCATGGATTTCCGCCCCCCGTCTTCGCCGGCCGTCCCGGCGAGAGGCGGTCATCCTATGACGGTGTGATCGTCCTACCGACGCGGGCCCCGGAGCGACGTTCGGTACACGGCTCCGGCGTCCCGGCGGCCGCGTGGCGGTCCGGCTCGGCGTGGCCCGGTCAGTCCGGCGCCGCTCCCGGCCGGGCGCGGGCCAGCTGCGCGGCGAGTACCCGGGGCGCCTGCGCCAACGACGGCCCGTACCAGGTCAGATGGCGTCCGCTGAGCAGGGCCGCCGGGATGCCGGGGAACGCCTCGGGGCCGTCCTCGGCGGTGAAGCGGTACGGCTCGTCCGGGAGGACGACCACCTCGGGCCCGCTCGCGAGGAGTTCGGGCAGGGGGAGGGCGGGGTAGCGGCCCGGGTGGCCGGCGTGGAGCGTCACCTGGACGCCGAGGCGCCGGAGCAGGTTGCCGGCGAAGGTGTCGCGGCCGAGCACCATCCAGGGGCGACGCCAGACCGGGACGACGGCCCGCCGGAGCACCGGTCCGGGCGGGGCGACGTCCGCCCAGGCGGCCTCGGCGGCGTCCAGCCAGGCGGGGCGGGGGAGTCCGCAGCCGAGGGTGAGCAGGCGGTGGAGGGAGTCGAAGGCCTGCTCCAGGGTGCGGATGTCGGTGACCCAGACGGCCAGGCCGGCGGCGCGCAGCGCGTCGAGGTCGGGGCGGCGGTTCTCCTCGTCGTTGGCGAGGACGAGGTCCGGCGCGAGGGCCGCGATCCGGCGGACGTCGGGGTTCTTGGTGCCGCCGATCCTGGCCACGGCGAGGTCGGCGGGGTGGCTGCACCAGTCGGTGGCGCCGACCAGCAGGCCGGGAGCGGTGGCGGCGACGGCCTCGGTCAGCGAGGGGACCAGCGACACGATCCGCCGGACCGGGCCGGGCCCGGACGGCACCCGCAGCCCGAGGTCGTCCACCCGGCCCGGCGGCCCGCCGACGGTCACCCCGCCGGGCCCGCCCGGCCGGGACCCCGCTCGCGCACCGGACCCTGACGGCGGGTCGGACGGCGGCCCGGGCGGCTCGGGCGGCTGGGCGAGGTGGGAGGCCATGCGGCAAACCCTAGGCCGAACGGGCCCGTCCGGCGGGGGAAAGTCGTGGGAACCGGGCGGGTGCGGCGGCCGACTACCTGGTCCGGGCTCCCAGGAAGGGCCCGAGCACGATCATTGACCAGGAGAGTTCCATGCGCCCTCGCGTGTTCTGCGGCATCGCGGCCGCCATCGCCCTGTTCGCCACGGCCTGCGGGAGCGGCGGTGGGGGGAGCAGCGCCGGCGGTGACGGGGCCGGTGGGGCGGGGCAGTCCGCCGCTTCCGGGTTCCCGGTGAGGGTGGCGGACTGCCAGGGCAAGGAGACCACCGTCCAGCAGGCCCCGAAGCGGATCGTCACCAGCAACGCCGCCGCCCTGGAGATGCTGCTCCAGCTCGGCGCGGGCGACCGGGTCGTCGGCACCGGGTTCCCGCCGGGCAAGGGCAGCCTGCCGGCGGCGCTGGCCGAGCAGGGCGCGAGGGTGCCCGTCCTGGGCGCCAAGGTGATCGCCAAGGAGAAGCTGCTCGGCTCGGGGGCCGACCTCTACGTGGACACCTTCGGCTCGATGCCGGTGATGGGCGGGGCGGGCGCGGTGCCGAGCGAGCAGGAGTTCGCGGCCGCGGGGATCCAGCACGTCATGCTGCTCTCCACCGCCTGCGCCGGTACGCCGAAGGCCGCCCCCGCGCCGCGCACCGACCTCTCCCAGGTGGAGGAGGACATCCGCCGGCTCGGCGCGGTGACCGGTACGGCGGCCAGGGCCGAGGAACTGGTCACCGGGATGGAGCGGCAGATCGCCGAGGTCCGCACCGCGACCGCCGCGGTGCCCGCCGACCAGCGGCCGAGCTACTTCCTGTTCGACTTCGACGCCGGGACCAAGCAGCCGATATCGGTCTGCGGCCGGCAGGTCGCCAACGCGGTCATCACCCTGGCGGGCGCCCGCAACGTGTTCGCCGACTGCGACGCCGACTTCAAGCCGGCGTCCTGGGAGGACGTGGTCGCCAAGAACCCGGACTGGATCCAGCTCGCCGTGCGCAACCGGGGCACCGAGGAGGAGAACCGCAAGGCGTTCGAGGACGCCGAGGCCTTCCTGCGCGGCTTCCCCGCGACCCAGGGCCTGAAGGCCGTCCAGGAGGGCCACTTCCTGCGGATCGGCTCCGAGGTCACCACCATCGCCGGGGTGCGCAACGCCGACACGGTGCGGCAGATCGCCGCCACCGTGTACCCGGCGCTCGTCGAGAAGGGCCGGTAGGCCGGTGGCACCGGCCGCCGTCACCGCCAGGCGGAGCCGGACGGGGACGCTGCGCGCCGGGCCGCTGGCCGTCGTGCTCGCCCTCGCCCTGGTCGCCGCGCTGACCGCCGCCGTCTCGCTCGGCTCGGTGGACATCGCCCCGGGCGAGGTCTGGTCGGTGGTCGCCCACCGGCTCACCGGCCGCGCTCCAGACCCCGGCACCCGGGACCTCATCGTCTGGCAACTGCGCGTCCCGCGCGCCCTGCTGGCGGCGATGGTCGGGGCCGGGCTCGGCCTGGTCGGCACCGCCGTCCAGGCACTGGTCCGCAACCCGCTCGCCGACCCCTACCTGCTCGGGATCTCCTCGGGGGCGTCGCTCGGCGCGGTCGCGGTGATCGTCCTCGGCGGCGGCCTCGGCCTGGAGCTGGCCTTCGGCAGCGCGATCGGGCTGACCATCTCGCTGGCCGCCTTCCTCGGCGCGCTGGCGGCGTTCTCCCTGGTCTGGCTGCTGGCCCGGCGCGGCGGCGGGTTCTCGCCGCTGCGGCTCGTGCTGGCCGGCATCGGCATCGGCCAGTTCCTCGCCGGCTTCACCAGCTACCTCGTCCTGCAGACCAGCGACGAACAGCAGACCAGGGGCGTGCTGTTCTGGCTGATGGGCAGCCTCAGCGGCGCGGTCTGGGGTCAACTGGCCGTCCCGGCCGTCGCCGTGGCCCTCGGGCTGGCGCTGCTCCAGGCCCGCGCGCGGAGCCTGAACGCGCTGCTGATGGGCGACGAGACGGCGGCCGGGCTCGGGGTGGACGTCACCCGGCTGCGCCGCGAGATCTTCGTCGTCACCAGCGTCCTGACCGGGGTGCTGGTCGCCGTCTCGGGCGCGATCGGCTTCGTCGGGCTGATGGTGCCGCACGTCTGCCGGCTGCTGGTCGGCGGCGACCACCGCCGGCTGCTGCCGCTGTCCGCGCTCACCGGGGCGGTGCTGCTGGTGGTGGTCGACACCCTCGCCCGGACCGCCCTGGACACCCAGGAGCTGCCCATCGGGGTGGTCACCGCGCTGCTCGGCGCGCCCACCCTGCTCTTCCTGCTGGACCGACGACTGGAGCGGAATTGAGGATCGCGGTCGAGGATCTGAGTGTCACCCTGTCCGGACGGACGGTGGTGGCGGGCGTCCACCTGGTCGCCGAGGAGGGGGAGATCGCCGGGCTGGTCGGTCCGAACGGCAGCGGCAAGTCCAGCCTGCTGCGCACCGTCTACCGGCATCTGCGGCCGAGTGCCGGGCGGGTTCTGCTGGCCGGCCGGGAGCTGGCCGGGCTGACCGCCGCGCAGTCCGCGCGGCACATCGCCGCGCTGCCCCAGGAGCGCGGCGGGGACTTCGAGTTGACCGTCCGCGAGGTGGTGGCGATGGGCCGCACCCCGTACAAGCGGGCCTTCGCGGCGGACGACGCGGAGGACCACCGGCTGGTCGCGGACGCCCTGGAGCGGGTCGAGATGGCCGGCGCGGCGGACCGCCGGTTCGCCCAGCTGTCCGGCGGTGAACGCCAGCGCGTACTGCTGGCCAGGGCGCTGGCCCAGCAGCCGGACGTCCTGGTGCTGGACGAGCCGACCAACCACCTGGACGTCCGGCACCAGGTCGAGCTGCTCGGGCTGCTGCGCGAACAGCGCCGCACCACGCTGATCGCGCTGCACGACCTCAACGCGGCGGCCTCGGTCTGCGACCGCCTGCACGTTCTGCACGAAGGCGCCCTGGTGGCGTCCGGGCCGCCGCGCGAGGTGCTGACCGCCGAGCTGTTGGCCAAGGTCTTCGGGGTGCGGGCGGCGGTGGTCGAACACCCGCTCACGGGTGATCCGTTGATCGCGTTCGACCACCGCACGCCCGCCTCGATGGCGGGATCGCCGAAGCGTCAGGAGGTCTCGTAGTGGCTCGGGCGGCCGTCGCGCTCCACCAGCCGGCCGATCCGCGCGGCCTCCGCACTGCGTAGCAACTCCCAGCGCCCGTTGGGGCGGTGGAGCACCGCGGAGTGCCACGGCGTCATCCAGACGTCGGCGGCCTCCAGCAGCCGGATGCCGAACTTCGCCACGCCGACCCGCTGGGGGTGGATGGAGAGCCGGAAGGACCGGGGGTGCTGCTCGGCGATCAGGTCGCCCCAGGCGCGGCTGCGCTGGATGACGCCGTACGCGCGCTGCCGGCAGTCGCGCTGCAGGGCGGACCTGGTGCCGGTGAAGCCGGCGGTGTCCTCGGTGAGGAACCGGGTGATGCCGCGGTAGAGGCGCAGGGTCTCCTCGTCGGTGAGCACCTGCTCGCGCAACTCCCCCTTGCTGGGCGCGTACTGGGCGTGCACCCGGGCCCGCTTCTCGTCGAACGGCAGGTCGCCGAGGACGGCCCGCAGGTCGAAGGTGGCGAGGTGGCTCAGGCCCTCCCGCGCGATCATCGCGGAGAGCGCGTCGGAGTACTCGTCGATGTGGTCGTCGGGGACGTGGATGAGGTCGCCGAAGATGTGGCCGTCGGAGCAGATGAGGATCTGTGCGCCGGGCTCGTAGAGCGTGCCGATCTCCTCGCAGAGCCGGTCGAGGAAGGTGAGCGAGAGGCGTTCGCCCTCGTCGGGCAGGTGGCCGAGGACCTTGGCGGAGTTGGGCGACTTGCAAGGGAAGCCGGGCAGGGTGAACACGATCGGGTCACCGGCGGCGACGAAGTCGGCCAACTGCTCCAGCTGGAGCGGGAAGTCGGCGGTCGTGGCGTCGACTTCGGGGTCGGAGGCCCGGCGGTGCGGGAGCAGCAGCTCCAGGATCGCGGCGCAGATCCGCGGCACGGACTCCGGCGCCGGGGCGCCGGGGCGGCGGGGGGCGCCGGGCGGGGCGGCGCCCGGCCGGGGCTCGGCGGTTCGGTGGTCGGTGGGCCCGTGTCCGGCGGGTCGGGCGGTGGTACCGGCCGCGGTGGTGGCCGGGGAACGGGTGTCGGTCGGGGAGTCGGTCGCGACGCCGGTAGGTGGCATGGTGGTCCTCCACGGGACGAACGGTGTGCGGGCTTCGGGGCAGGCGGGAGCCACGCCCGGCGGTGGCCGCCGGGACGACGGGAGGGAGCGTGGGGGCTTCGGGGCGGTCAGACCCGCCGGTCGTAGGCGACCGGGAGGCGGTTCACGCCGCGGGCGAGCACGGCGGGCACCCAGGTGAGCGCGTCGATGCCCGCGCCGTCCTCGGTGGACGGCCGCAGTCCGGGCAGCCGGGTGAGCAGGGTGGCGAGGGCGATCTGGAGTTCGAGCCGGGCCAGGGCCGCGCCGGGGCAGTAGTGGATGCCGTGGCCGAACGCCAGGTGGGCGTTGGGGGTGCGGTCGAAGTCGAGGACGTCGGCCTCGGGGAACTGCTCGTCGTCGCGGTTGGCGGCGCAGAGCGAGACGATCACGGAGTCGCCGGCGGGGACGGTCGTGCCGTACAGGTCGCTGTCCTCGGCGAAGAAGCGCCAGGTGGTGAGCTCGAAGGCGGCGTCGTGCCGCAGCAGTTCCTCCACCGCGCGGGTGAGCAGGCCCGGGTCGGCGGCGATACCGTCGCGCAGCCGGGCGAGCTGCTCGGGGTGGCGCAGCAGGGTGATCAGCATGGTGGTGATCTGGTTGGTGACGGGCTCCTGGCCGGCCACCAGCAGCTGGAACACGATCGAGTCGCGCTCCTCGGGGGTCAACTCGCCCGCGTCGCAGGCGGCGACGAGCCGGCCGAGCAGGTCCGTGTCGGGCCCGGCGGGGTCGTGGTGGGCGCGCTTGTGGGCCACCACGTCGGCGATGTACCCCTGGAGGCCGCGCAGCCGGCCCTCGTAGGCCGGCCGGCCCGGGTCCTGCGGGCCGACCGGCTGGACGACCTTGCCCCAGTCCCGGTCGAAGCGGGCGGCCAACTCCGGCGGGAGTCCGATGACTTCGGCGAGCACCCGGAAGGGGTAGTGGGCCGCGAAGCCGGCCACCAGGTCGGCGCCGCCGGTCCCGGGCAGCTCGTCGACCAGGGCGTCGGCGAGCTCCTGGACGCGCGGCCGCAGGGACTCCACCCGGCGCGGCGCGAAGGCGTCCAGGACGAGCCGGCGCATCTGCGTGTGCTTCGGCGGGTCCTGGTGCAGCAGGTGGACCTGGAGCTGGGAGTGCTGCGGCTCGGGCATGATCGAGGCGAGCCGGCGCCAGCCCTCGTTGCCCAGGGCGTGGTTCTTGCCGAGCCGCGGGTCGTTGAGGGTCTCGTGGGCGGCCCGGTAGCCGGTCACCAGCCAGGCGGCGATCCCGCTGGGGAACCGGACCCGGTGGACCGGCCCGGCCTCCCGCATCCGCCGGTAGAGCGGATAGGGGTCGCTCTTGTACGCGGGCCCGTACAGCGGTACCGGGTCCGGGAGTTCGTCGTAACCGAACGGGCAGCGCGGGGTGTCCGCCGGGCTGCCGGCGGTCGGGTCGTGGACGGTGTCGGTCATGCGGGGTCCTCCGGTCGGGATCGGTGGTGCGCGCGAGGGCGCTTCGTCAGGCTCTGGAGCGCGTCGTGCTGTCGGCGCCGCTCGCCCCGTCGGTGCTCCCGGCCTGCTCGGGGAGCGGGGGGAGCGCGGCGCGGGCGGCGCGGTGGGCGCGGTGGTGCAGGGCGAGGAGGGCCACGGCCGTGGTGGCGGCCAGCGTGGCGAGGACGAGTCCGGCGCGGCCGGCCGTGGGGCCGCTGCCGCCGACCAGGGCGGCGGAGGTGCCGAGGGCCGGGCCGAGGGCGAACCCGAGGCTGCGGGAGAGCTGGACGACGGAGCCGGCGGTGGCCAGTTGCCCGGTGCGGGCGGCGCTCATCACCAGGGCCTGCACGGGGCCGCCGTTGAGGCCCATGCCGGCCCCGGCGAGCGCGAGCCGCCAGGAGATGTCGGCCGGCGTCCAACCGGAGTCCAGCGGGACGAGCAGCAGCAGACCGGTGGCGGTGACGACGGCGCCGGTCAGCGCGGTGGGCCGGGCGCCCCAGCGGTCGGCCAGCCGCCCGCCGAAGCGGCCGGCGAGCACCATGCCCAGCGGGAACGCCAGCATGGTCAGGGCGGTGGTGGTGGCGCTGATCCCGTCGTCCCGGCGCAGGTGCTGGGCGAGCAGGTAGTGGGTGGCGGCGAAGCCGGCGGCCAGGGCCAGCACCGAGCCGTTCACGCCCGCGGTGCCGGAGGCGCGCAGTACGGCGGTGACCGGCCGCCCCCCGGGCCGGCGCAGCCAGAGCGCCACCAGCGGGGCGGCGGGCAGGGCGAGCAGCAGCAGGCCGGGCCGGTCGGGGGCGAGGGTGAGCCCGAGCATGACGGCGGCCACGGCCGAGCCGATCAGCGCGGCGTCGCCGAGGGAGCCCCGGTCGGGCAGGCGCAGCCGGCCGCCCCGCGGGGCGTGCCGGTAGGCGATCGCCAGGGCGACCAGACAGACCGGCAGCTTGACCAGGAAGATGGCCCGCCAGCCGACGTGGTCGAGCAGCAGGCCGCCGAGCACCGGCCCGGTGACGGCGCCGAGCGGGCCGAGGGTGGCGGGGACGCTCATCGCCCGGCCGCGCAGCTGGGGCCGGACGGCGGTGGCGGCCAGCACCGGCATCAGCACGAACAGCACCGCGCCGAAGGCGCCCTGGGCGAGCCGCGCCGCGATCAGCCAGCCCGCCCACGGGGCGACGGCGGCGAGCACGCTGCAGAGCGCGAAGCAGCTGACGGCCAGCAGCAGGGCGGACCGGGCGCCGACCTGGCCGAGCCAGCGCCCGGCCGGCAGCAGCAGCGCCACCAGCGGGAGCTGGTAGCCGAGGACGGCCCACTGGGCGGTGGTCGACGAGACGTGCAGTCCGGCGGCTATGTCGGTGAGCGCCAGGTTGACGACGTTCATGTCGAGCATCGCCACGAACGAGAGCAGCCCGGCCGCCACGACCAGGATCCACCGGTCCGGCGGCTCTGCCGGACCGTCACCCGGTCCGCCGGTGGCCGGCGCCTGTCGCGCTGCCATGGGTCCTCCTCCGCTTGCCGTGCCGTGCGACACCGCCTCGTCGGCGGCGTCCGGTACAGCAGTCGGGGGCGGGGGAGCTCCGGTTCCGAACACCTGGGGGAATTTCCCGGTTGGCCGGAATGTGGCGACCGGATGGCTGGTCTAGACCACTAGTGATCTAGGAAGGCCCCGGTTCGGCGCCGGTTCGGCCCTGGTTCGGCCCCGGTTCTCCCGGCACGATCGACCCCGTCGGCCCGGTGCCGGTCCGGCAGGGACGCGAGTCGGTCGGACGGCGGCACGGGGGTCGCTCCGATGGCGGCACGGGGAAATAGCCCGGTCCGTTCCGGGGTTGCAGCCAGGCACGACGCATGATCGCGGCAGGACCGGAAGGATCATCATGAAGATCGGCATCATCGGCGCGGGCAACATCGGCGGCAACCTCACCCGGCGGCTCACCGCCCTCGGGCACGAGGTGTCCGTGGCCAACTCGCGCGGCCCGCAGACCCTGGCCGCGCTGGCCGAGGAGACCGGCGCCACGCCGGTCGCCGCGACGGAGGCGGCGCGCGGCGCCGAGATCGTGGTGGTGACGGTGCCGCTGAAGAACGTGCCGGACCTGCCGTCCGGCCTGTTCGACGGCGCGACCGAGGGCTTCGTCGTGATCGACACCGGCAACTACTACCCGCAGCAGCGGGACGGCCGGATCGCGGCCATCGAGGAGGGGCAGACCGAGAGCCGGTGGACGGAGGGCCACCTCGGGCACCCGGTGGTGAAGGCCTTCAACGGCACCTACGCCGAGGACCTGCTGGAGCGGCCGCGCCCGCAGGGCGACCCGGACCGGCTGGCGCTCCCGGTGGCCGGTGACGACGAGGCCGCCAAGCGCGTCGTCCGGGCCCTGATCGACGAGCTGGGCTTCGACAGCGTGGACGCGGGCGGTCTGGACGACTCCTGGCGCCAGCAGCCCGACACCCCCGTCTACGGTCTGCGGGCCGGCGTGGACGCGGTCGTCAAGGCGCTGGCCGAGGCCTCGCCCGAGCGCCCCGCCGCCTTCCGCGCCCAGGCCTGACGCTCCAGGCCCGACGCTCCGCCCCGGGCCCGGTCGGCGCGCCCGCCCGGTTCCTTTCCCCGATGAGGGAGGAACCGGGCCCGGACGCGCCGACCGGGCCGGTGGCGCGGCGTCAGCAGGCGGCGGCCAGCGGGGTGGCCGGTCCCGGGGACGCCGGGTCGCCGGCCTCGGCCGCCCGCAGGCGGGCGATCAGTTCCTCGCGGGCCCGGGCGACCCGGGAGCGGACGGTGCCGACCGGGCAGCCGGCCACCGCGGCGGCCTCGGCGTAGCTCAGGCCGACCACCTGGGTGAGCACGAAGGCCTCCCGGCGCTGCGCGGGCACCCGGTCGAGCAGGTCGCCGAGCGCGACGCCGTCCTCGAACCCGGCGGCGGGCGGGGCGCTCTGCCGTTCGGCGGCCTCCTCCCAGTCCGGCAGGGCGGCGCAGCGCGGGCGGGCGGCGGCGGTGCGGTAGCGGTCGATGACGGTCCGCCGGGCGATCGACAGCAGCCAGGTGCGGGCGGAGGAGCGGCCGGCGAAACCGGGCAGGCTCCGCAGCGCGCGCAGGAAGGTCTCCTGGGCGAGGTCGTCGGCGGACTGCACGTCGGTCAGATGGGCGACGAACCGCCACACGTCCCGCTGGGTGGCCATGACGAAGGCCTCGACGTCGGCCGGCCGGCCCGCGCGGGCGGCGAGGGCCAGCGCGGTCAGCTGCTCGTCATCCATGCCGGACCCCCACCCGGTCGGTCCGGGCCGGGGCCCGGTGCGGGACGATGGTCACATGAGATGCGCCCAGTTCCGTACTGCTCTGTCCGCCCGTCTCGACGGTGAGCCGACCGGTCTGCCGGACCGGCGGCTGGACAAGCACCTCGCGCGCTGCGAGGCCTGCCGCGGCTGGCAGGAGCAGGCGGAACGGCTGCGCGGTCGCACGACGGGGATCGACCCGGACGGCCCCTCGGCGGCATGGTCGGCGAACCTGCTCGCGAGCCCGGGCGGGCGCGGGTCGGGTGCGGGCGGTCCCGGCGTGACGGGCGGTCCCGGGCAGGGGGACGACGGGTCGGGGCCGGAGCGGTAGGACGGTGGCGCCGGGCGAGGCCGGTGCGCCGTCGTAGTCAGGCATGAAGAGGTCCTGAGGAGAGTGCTCGGGAGCGGCGGCCGCTGCGGGCGGCGCGCTCGGCGTCGGTGGACGCGCACGGATCGCCGTGTCCCGGCAGGGGGCGGCGGGGCGTGCGGGCCCGGGCCCCGGCGGCGCGGCCTACGGCCACGGCGCGGGGCGACCTGCCCACCGCGACGCGGACACCGGAACGGCGTCGGGCGGCGGGCGCGTCAGCAGGCGGCAGCGAAGGACGGCGGCCCGCGCCGGACGAGGGCGTGCGAGAGCAGGACCGGTCGGGGCGGGCGGGCCCGACGGGCGGCAGGCCGGGGCGGGACCGGCGGCTCGAAGCCGCGCGGTCGGGTGAGCAGGGCGAGCACCGGGAGCAGCAGGACCCCGGCCAGCACGGTGCCGAGTGCTCCGAGCAGTTCGAACAGCCGGGTCAGCGCCGTCTCGCCGCGCCGGAGCAGCAGCGCGCAGGCGAGTGCGGCGAGCAGGTGGGCGGTGAGCATCCCGGCCGACATGGAGTGGGCCGCCATGTCGTGGCCGGACATCCCCGGCATCCCCGATGCTCCGGACAGCCCGGCCGTGTCGCCGGACAGGCCGGACCCGCCGGTCAGGCCCGCCAGCCCGTGGTCCGCGGCGGCCGTGGCCGGAGGCGGACCCACCGCGGCCGCGGTGCCGTGGTGGTGCGTCCCGGTCAGGACGCGGACGCCCGTGGCGGGCGGCACGTCGGGGTCGATCCCGGCCATCCGGGCCAGGTCGGCGGGGGAGAGCCCGGTGGGCGTCTGGTCCGGATTGCAGAGCAGCAGGCCGGCCCAGTCCGTCGTGGCGATGCGGCCGAACCCGCCGCGGTCGGCGGCCAGGGCCCCGGCCTGTTCGAACATCAGGTGCAGCGCGCTCTGCGCGGCGACCATCCAGACACTGATCGGACCGAGCCCCCGCCGCTTGCCGGCCAGCAGCCAGCCGAAGCCGAGGGTGAGACCGAAGGCGCCCGCCAGGACCGGCGGGGAGACACCGGCGCCGGCCATGGTGACGTGCGCCGCGGCGGCCAGCGCCACGCAGAGCGCGGCGAAGACCACGGCGCGCAGTGCGCGGATTCGGTCGGTCATCACGATGGCACTCATCGTCGCATTCGCCCCGGCGGACCAGGACCGCGCCCTCGGGTATTGGCCGGTTCGGCCCCGTGAGAGCATGCCCGGCCGCCCGGTCCCGGCTGCCTGGACGGGCAATCGGCCAAGCGATCGGACGGGCGATCGGACGGGCGATCGGAGGGGCAGTCGACCGGGGCAGTCGACCGGGGTCGGCCGGACCGCCGCCACCCGGCCGGTGCACGGCCGTCGCCGGCCCCCGAGGGCGGCGCGCCAGAGGCGGTTCGTACGGTTGCCCGGCCCCGGCTTGTCCGTTCCGGCACGGGACCGCCGCCCGCGCCCGCCCGTACCGTCTGGGCACCGCGCGGCGCCGCGCCGCCGGTCGACGACGGCACGGGCCGGTGAGCACGGAGAGGCGGGCGGGCCGATGTACTGGCTGGTTCACGACTATCGCGAGGACGACCTCGCGGCGGTGGTCCACTTGATCGACACCACGGCGGAGCTCGGCCAGGAGTCGGTGTTCTCCCTGGCGGAGTGCATCAGCGCGCTGACCTCGCGCCAACCGGCCGTGGTCGCCGTGCACCAGGGGGTGCCGATCGGCGCCGCGCTCGCCTGCGTGGCGGGCGAGCGCGCCTGGGTGATGCGGATCGCGATCGCGCCGGCCTGGCGCGGCCGGGGCCTGGCGAGTTCGCTGCTGCGCGAGCTGGAGCGCCGGCTGGTGGCCTGCCGGGTGCGCCGCATCGCCTACGTGCTGCCCGAGGAGGAACTGCTCGGCGAGGGCCTGCACAACGCCGGCTACACCCGCCGCCCCGCGGCCGCCTACTTCGAGAAGGACGAGCCGCGGGCGGGCGCGGCGAGCGGACTCCTGGAGGAACTCGGCGGCCGGCTGCTGCCGGGCGACCTCTGGGCCAAGGTGGCCGGGATGGAGACCGAGAAGAACCTGATCGAGCGCCGGGTGGTGGCGCCGCTCGCCGAGCCCGAGCGGGCCGCCCGGCACGGTGTGCGCCCGCCGCGCGCGATCGCCCTGTTCGGACCGCCCGGTACCGGCAAGACGACCTTCGCCCGGGCGATCGCCTCCCGGCTCGGCTGGCCGTTCGTCGAACTGCTGCCGTCCCGGCTGGCCGACGAGGGCAACCTGGCGGCCGCGCTGCGCGACGCCTTCGCCCGGATCGGCCGGCTGGAGCGCGCGCTGGTCTTCATCGACGAGGTGGAGGAGATCGCGCCGCTGCGCACCGAGGGCGTCCAGGGCGGCATGCACGGCGTCACCAACGAGCTGCTCAAGCTCATCCCGGGGTTCCGGGAGGGCGAGGAACGGCTGCTGGTCTGCGCGACCAACTCGATCCGCTCGCTGGACCCGGCGTTCCTGCGCCCGGGCCGCTTCGACTACCTGATCCCGATCGGCACTCCGGACCCGGCCGCGCGCTCCGCCATCTGGTCCCGGTACGCGGCCGGCCGGGCGGACGTGGACCTCGACGCGCTGGTGGGGGCGAGCGAGCTGTTCACCCCGGCGGACATCGAGCACGCCGCCCGGGTCGCCGCCCAGGCGGCCTTCGAACGGGACCTCGCCGGAGCGGACCTCGCCGGAGCGGACCCCGCCGGAGCCGCCGTGACAGGGCCGGACCCCGCCGACGGGGCGAGCACCGAGGACTACCTGGCGGCCATCGCCCGCGCCCGGCCGACCGTCACCCCGGCGATGATCGAGGAGTTCGGCGCGGACATCACCTCGCATGCGCGCGTCTGAATATCGTTTCATCGCATGGTAGTTGCGGTTTGACACCCTGCCGGTCGGTGCTGACTAAATGTGGGCACCGACAGGACAGGAGGCCCGGCATGGGCACAGTGGCCGCGACGGACACCCCCGCCGTCGACCTCGCCGACCCCGGGTTCTGGCAGCTGCCCGCGCCGGCCCGGGCCGCCGCCTTCGCCGAGCTGCGCCGACTCCCCGGCCCGGTCTTCGTCGGCGAACGGGCCGGGGAGCGGGCCGGCGGCGCCAAGGGCGCCAGGAGCGCCAAGGGCTACCACGCCCTGGTCCGGCACGCCGACGTGGTCGAGGCCAGCCGCACCCCCGCGGTGTTCCTCAGCGGTCCCGGGGTCACCACCCCCGAACCCGCCCGCTGGGTCCGGGCGCTGTTCGGCGACTCGATGGTCAACCTGGACGACCCCCGCCACGCCCAGCTGCGCCGGATCGTCTCCCGGGCGTTCACGCCGCGCCTGATCGCCCGGGTCGAGGACGACATCCGCCTGGTCGCCGCCCGCCTGATCGACCGGGTGGCACGGGACCGGCCCGAGGACTTCGTCACCTCGGTCGCCGCCGAGCTCCCCTTCCAGGTCATCTGCAACATGATGGGCATCCCGGAGGAGCCCCGCCGCGCGATCCTCGACCAGGTCAACCACGCCTCCGAGAACACCGGGGTGGCCCGGCCGCTGCGCAGCCGGATCCGGGTGCCCGGGCGGGGCCTGCGGGCGCTCGCCCGGATGCAGGGCATGGTCGCCGAACTCGGCCGGGAGCGGCGCCGCCGGCCCACCGACGACCTCGTCTCCGCCCTGGTCACCGCCGACGTCGACGGCCGCCGGCTGACCGGCCGGGAGCTCGGCGCGTTCTTCTCCCTGCTGCTGGTCGCCGGTGTCGAGACCACCCGCAACGCACTGGCCCACGGCCTGCACCTGCTCACCGTCCACCCCGAGCAGCGGGCCCTGCTGCTCGGCGACCCGGACCGCCACCTCGGCGGCGCGGTGGACGAGATCGTCCGCCACGCGACGCCGATCATCCAGTTCCGCCGCACGCTGGCCGTCGACCACCGGCTGGGCGGCCCCGAGGGCCCCCTGCTGCGGGCGGGGGAGAAGGCGGTGCTCTTCTTCGGCTCCGCCAACCGCGACGAGCGCGTCTTCACCGACCCGGACGCCTTCGACATCACCCGCACCCCCAACCCCCACCTCGGCTTCGGCGGTGGCGGGCCGCACTACTGCCTGGGCGCGCACCTCGCCCGGCAGGAGATGAAGGTGCTCTACCGGGAGCTCTTCACCCGCCTGCCGCAGGCCCGCTCGGTGGGCGAGCCGGAGCCGATCCCGTCCAACTTCGACCACCGGGTGCGGGCGCTGCGCTTCACGTTCTGACGCGGCGCCGCCCCCCGTGGGCGGCTACCCGCCGGTCGGGATGCCGCGGTCGGCCTTCACCTGCTTCATGGTCAGGTGCGAGTTCACCTGGGCGATCCCGGGCAGCCCGGAGAGCACGTCGGTGATGAACCGCTCGTAGGCCGCGATGTCCGCCACCGCGATCCGCAGCAGGTAGTCCGGTTCGCCGAAGAGCCGGTGCGCCTCCACCACCTCGGGCAGCTCCGCCACCCGGTGTTCGAACTCGGCCACCGTCGCCCGGTCCTCGTGCCGCATGGTGATCGTCACGAAGGGCTGGAAGCCGCGGCCCACCGCCGCGCCGTCCAGCAGCGCCCGGTAGCCGCGGATCACGCCGTCCTGCTCCAGCTGCCGGACCCGGCGCAGGCACGGCGAGGGGGTGAGGTCCACCCGGGCGGCCAGTTCGGCGTTGGTGAGGCGGCCCTCCTGCTGGAGCTCGCGGAGGATTCTGCGGTCGATACGGTCCATAGCGCAATATTCTGCCAAATCGCGGACCGAACGGGCAGGAAGTGGCCATCGTGTGCCGAGCCGTTCCGGCTACCGTCAGTGACCGTAGCGCCGGAACGAACACGACAGGTCACGACCATGGACACGCACGCCCTCCTCCTCTTCCTGGGGGTCGACCTGCTCCTGGTCTGCACCCCCGGCCCCGACTGGCTCTACATCGCCGCCCGCGGCCTCGGCCAGGGCCGCCGCGCCGCACTGGTCGCCGTCGCCGGCGTCTGCGCCGGATACGCCGTTCACACCCTGCTCTCCAGCGCCGGCCTCGCCGCCGCGCTGCGGGCGGTGCCCGCCGCCCTGCCCGTGCTCCGGCTGGTCGGCGCCGGGTACCTGCTGGTGCTGGCGGCCGGCATGCTCCTCGGGCTGCGCCGGGGCGGGGCCACCGCCTTCGCGCAGGCACCGCCGCAACCCACCGCCACCGTGCTGCGCCAGAGCATGCTCACCGCCCTGCTCAACCCCAAGGGCCTGCTGCTCTACCTCTCCCTGGTGCCGCAGTTCGTCGACCCGGCCGCCGCGCTGCCGGTCGGCGGCCAGGTGCTCGCGCTCGGCTCGCTCAACGTGCTGGCCTGCGCGGTCGTCTACGCCCTGGTCGCGCACGCCAGTGGCCGGCTGGGCGGCCGGTTCGGCGCCACCCCGCAGGCCGCCCGGCGGATGACGATGGTCTCCGCGGTGCTGCTGATGCTGGTGGCGGGCGTCACGGCGAGCGCCTGAGAACCGGAGCAGAATGCGGGCATGACAGAGCGTCCGCTACCCGCCACCCCGCCCGCCGTCGCCCCCGACGGCCCCACCGCGCACGCCTGGGCCGCCCTGGGCGGGCCCGCCGACCTGCTGGAGCGGGTCTCCTTCCACGGGCCCGAGGGCGTGCTGCCCGCCCGGCTGCCGGTCCGGCAGCTGGCCCGGGCCACCGTCGCCGCCTGCTCGCTGGCCGCCGGGGAGCTGTCCGCGCTGCGGTCGGGCGGCCCGGTGCCGGCGGTCCGGATCGACCAGGGCGCGGTGGCCACCGCCTTCGTCAGCGAACGCCACCTGCGGATCGACGGCCGCGCCCCCGTCAGCTTCGCCCCGCTCTCCGGCTTCTGGCAGACCGCCGACGGCTGGGTCCGCACCCACGCCAACTACCCGCACCACCGGGCCCGGCTGCTCACCGCGCTCGGACTGCCCGCCGGCACCGGCCCCGAACCGCTGGCCGCGACGCTGCGCGAGCACCCGGCCGAGTGGATCCAGGAGCGCGCCTACCGGGCGGGAGCGCTCGCGGTGGCCGTCGCGCCGGCCGGCGGCCCCGCGGTCCCGCTGGTCGAGACCCGGGTCACGGACGGGGCCGCCGCCCGCCCGCTCGGCCCCGCCGGTCTGCCCGCCGAGGGCGTCCGCGTGCTCGACCTCACCCGGGTGATCGCCGGCCCCGTCGCCACCCGCACGCTCGCCCTGCTGGGCGCCGACGTCCTGCGGGTCGACTCGCCCCGGCTGCCCGAGGCCGAGGACGCCCACGCCGACACCGGCTCCGGCAAGCGCTCCACCCGGCTGGACCTCGCCGCCCCCGGCGACCGCGCGGTCTTCGAGGAGCTGCTGGCCACCGCCGACGTCGTCGTCACCGGCTACCGCCCCGGGGCCCTGGACGCCTTCGGCCTGGCGCCCGACGCCCTGCTCGAACGGCGCCCCGGCCTGGTCGTCGCCCAGCTCCACGCCTGGGGCCGGACCGGCCCCTGGGCCGGGCGCCGCGGCTTCGACAGCCTGGTCCAGGCCGGTGTCGGCATCGCCGTCACGGAGGCCGGTGCCGACGGCCGCCCCGGCGCGCTGCCCGCCCAGGCGCTCGACCACGGGACGGGCTACCTGATCGCCGCCGGCGTCCTGCGCGCCCTCACCGAGCAGCGCACCGGCCGCCCCGGCGGCCGCCACCTGCGCTTCTCGCTGGCCGGTACCGCCTCCTGGCTGCAGCACGGCATCGGGCCCGCCGCCCCCGGCCCGGCGGCCGCGGAGCCCTACGACCCGCAGCGGTGGCTTACCGAGGCGGACTCCCCGTACGGGCGGCTGCGGTACGCGCTCCCGCCGATCGGCTACCAGGGCGGCCCCGCCGACTGGTCCCGCCCGCCGGGCCGCTGGGGCACGGACGCGCCGGCCTGGAGCTGACGGGCGGCCGCCGCCGGGTAGCTGTCGGCGGCGGGTGGCAGGATCCCGGTATGACCGCGCACGCGAGCGACTACGCCTGGCTCGACTCCGGGGAGGTGAGCGGCACCGGCTGCACTTCGAGCCGCTCTTCCCGGCGGACCGCGACGGCGCCGACGCGGACGCGGTGGCGGAGCTGCTGACGGCGGTCGGCTTCGACCTCGGCACGGCCGAGGGGCGCGGCATCGACCGGACCACGCCCGCGGCCTTCGCCCTCGGCGAGGAGCTCACCGGGCTGCGGCTGACCCCGGAGCGGCTGCGGGCGGCGGAGTTCGTGATCGGCCACGCCCCCGTGCCGTAGCGCCCGCTGCCGGGCGCCCACCGGGGCGCGGGGCCGCGGCCGTCAGACGCCGGACGGGATCTCCTTGGCCCGGCTGCGGACCTGGAAGGCGGTGATGATCTCGATCAGGCCGAGGAACAGCAGCCAGCACCCGGCGAGCACGGTCAGGGCGGTGATCGAGCCGACCGGCCAGACCATCAGCAGCACGCCGGCCACGGCGTTGGCCGCCCCGGCGAAGGCCTGCCAGCCGCGCGCCGGCATGTCGGCGTCCGAGATCGCGGCGACGAGCTGGGTGATGCCCCGGAACAGCCAGCCGATGCCGATCCAGAGCGCCAGCAGCAGGAGCGACTGCACCGCGCTGCGGAAGCACAGCAGGCCGAGCAGGACGCAGAGCGCGCCGCTGATGAAGGCCAGCACCCGCATCGCGGTGGTGACATGGGTGCCGAAGGCGGCGACCAGCTGCACGATGCCGATGACCAGCAGGTAGAGGCCGAACAGCACGCCCACGACCATCAGCGTCTGCTTCGGCCAGGCGAAGACGATGATCCCGAGGGCGAGCGAGACGAGCCCGGCGAGCAGCAGCACCTGCCAGGCGGCCTTGGCGAGCATTCCGAGCGGGCCCCGGACCGGCGAACCGTCGGGGGTGATGATCGGGGAGACCACGGTGGTGTACTCCTGGCGGCTTGGGAGGGGCGGAGGACACTCCTGACGATCGTCGCGGGGGCCGCGCACCGCCCGTCGGGTTCGCCCGTCCGGGGGACGGAACTGATGTCCCCCTGCTCGGGATGAACCGGCACGACCCGGAGGACCGGGCGGCGTCCGGGTGGTCGCCGTCCGGCTCGCCGCCGGGCCGCCCCTCTACACCTGGAACCACGCCGACCGCACCTGCCGCCTCGAAGCGGGTGACCGGATCGTGGTCGCCGCCGGCCGCAGCGGGCTCGCCCGGCGCAACACCCGTATGGTGGCCGAGGACTGACGGACAGGCGGGGTCGGCGGCGCCATGCGGCCGCCGCCCCCGCCCGTGCCGGATCAGCGGTGGGTGAACTCCGGCGGGCGCTTCTCGGCGAAGGCCGCCATGCCCTCCTTCTGGTCCGCGGTGGCGAAGGTCGCGTGGAACAGCCGGCGCTCGAAGCGGACGCCCTCGGCCAGGGTGGTCTCGAACGCCCGGTTGACGCTCTCCTTCATCATGATCGCGGCGGGGGTGGACATCTGCGCGACCGTCTCCGCGGTGGCCAGCGCCTCGGCGAGCAGCTCGCCGGCCGGGACGATCCGGGAGACCAGGCCGGCCCGCTCGGCCTCCTCGGCACCCATCATCCGGCCGGTCAGGCAGAGTTCCATCGCCTTGGCCTTGCCGACCGCGCGGGTCAGCCGCTGCGAGCCGCCGATCCCCGGGATGACCCCGAGCTTGATCTCGGGCTGGCCGAACTTCGCGGTGTCGGCGGCCAGCAGGATGTCACAGAGCATCGCGAGCTCGCAGCCGCCGCCGAGGGCGAAGCCGGCCACCGCCGCGACCACCGGCTTGCGCAGCTCGCCGAGCCGGTCCCACGGGCCCAGCCAGTCGTCCAGGTAGACGTCGGGGAACGCGTTGCCCTGCATCTCCTTGATGTCGGCGCCGGCCGCGAAGGCCTTCTCCGAGCCGGTGATCACCATGGCGCCGATCTCCGGGTCCCGGTCGAACGCGGTGGCGGCCGCGACCACCTCGTTCATCAGCTGGGTGTTGAGCGCGTTCAGCGCCTTCGGCCGGTTGAGCGTGATCAGCCCGACCCGCCCCTTGCGCTCGACCAGGATCGTCTCGTAGGTCTCGGTCATCGCCGTTGACTCCCATTCCGCTGCTCGGCACCACACCGGGTGCGTCCTGACCACCCAACGATCTACGACGGGCCCCGCCTCGCGCCAGTCTTGCCATGCGAGACGGTGGTCACGGGCTCCGGCGTCCGGCGGGTCGGCTCCGGCCGGGGCCGGTACGCCGCCCCGGCCGGTCCGACGGCGGTCAGGCCAGGCCGAGTTCGTCGCCCTCGCGCGGGGCGAAGAAGCGGTCGACCTCGACCGCGGTGACGCCGGCCGGCTCGGCCGGGGCCCAGCGCGGGGCACGGTCCTTGTCGACCACCTGGGCGCGGATGCCCTCGACGAGGTCCGGCGTGGTCAGCGCGTGGCAGGAGATCCGGTACTCCTGGTCGAGCACCGCCTCCAGGGAGGGCAGCGTGCGGGCCCGGCGCAGCGCGGCCAGGGTGACCTTGACGGCGGTGGGGGCGTTGCCGAGCAGCTGTTCGGCGGCCTCCTTGGCCTCCGGGACGCCGCAGCCGAGCAGCCGCTCGACGATCTCCTCGACGGTGTCGGCCGCGTAGCAGGCGTCGATCCACTGCCGCCGGTCGGCCAGGGCGGCGGGCGGTGCCGGGGCGGCGTGGGCGGCCACGGCGGCGGTGAGGCCGGCGCCGGTCAGCCCGGCGGTGCCCGCCAGGGCGGCGAGCAGCGCGGGGATGCGCGCGGTGGGCACGAAGTGATCGGCGAAGCCGCAGTACAGGGCGTCGCCGGGGCCCATCGAGCCGGAGGTGAGCCCGAGGTGGAGGCCCGACTCGCCCGGGGCGCGGGCCAGCAGCAGGCTGCCGCCGACGTCCGGGACGAGGCCGATCCTGGTCTCCGGCATCGCCACGACGGACCGCTCGGTGACGATCCGCACGGCGCCGTGGGCGGAGAGGCCGACCCCGCCCCCCATGGTGATGCCGTCCATCACCGCCAGGTAGGGCTTCGGGTAGCGGGCGATCAGCGCGTTCAGCCGGTACTCGTCGCGGAAGAACGCCCGGGCGCCGGCGCCGCCCGCCTTGGCGTCGTCGTGCAGGGCCCGGATGTCCGCCCCCGCGCAGAGGCCGCGCTCACCGGCGCCGGTCAGCACCACGGTGCGCACCGCGTCGTCCGCCGCCCAGCCGTCCAGGGCGGCCCGGACGGCCCGGATCATGTCGTGGGTCAGGGAGTTGATCGCCCTCGGTCGGTCGAGCACGATCCGCCCGACGCCGCCGTCCCGGTAGGCCTGTACCTCTGCGCTCATCGGGCCCGCTCCCGTTCGTCGTCGCTGTCCGTCGTGGAGAACTCCGCCGTCACCGTACCCCCGGCGGGTGGCCGCCCCGGCGGCCGGGGACGCGCCGCTACGCGCCGGAGGCGGCGCCGGGTGTCCGGCGCCGCCTCCGGGGCGCTCCCGCGGCCGTGGTGCCGGCCGCGGCGGGTCTACGGCACGACCCGGCCGGTCACCTCGCCGAAGCCGACCACGGCGCCGTCGCGGCCCGGGGCGGTGGCGGTGATGACGACCTCGTCGCCGTCCTCCAGGAAGGTCCGGACGGTGCCGTCCGGGAGCTTCAGCGGCTCCTCGCCGTTCCAGGTCAGCTCGATCAGGGCGCCCCGGGTCCGCGGCTCGGGGCCGCTGACGGTGCCCGAGGCGAAGAAGTCCCCGGTGCGCAGCGAGGCGCCGTTGGCCGTCAGATGGGCGAGCTGCTGCGCGGCGGTCCAGTACATCGAGGCGAACGGCGGGTGGGAGACCGGGTGCCCGTTCAGCCGGACCTCCATCGCGAGGTCCAGGCCCCACGGCTCGCCGCCGCGGTCGTCCAGGTAGGGCAGCGGCTCGACGTCCCGGGCGGGCGGGGCGACCCGGGCGTGCTCCAGGGCGTCCAGCGGCACGATCCACGGCGAGACCGAGGTGCCGAAGGACTTGCCGAGGAACGGGCCGAGCGGCACGTACTCCCAGGCCTGGATGTCGCGCGCGGACCAGTCGTTGACCAGGCAGACGCCGAACACGTGCTCGCGGAAGGCGTCCAGCGGGACGGGCGTGCCGAGCGCGGACGGCGTGCCGACCACGAAGCCGACCTCCGCCTCGATGTCCAGCCGGCGGGTCGGTCCGAAGGACGGCGCCGGGTCGGCCGGGGCCTTGCGCTGTCCGTGCGGGCGGACCACCTCCGTCCCCGAGACCACCACCGTGCCGGCCCGGCCGTGGTAACCGATCGGCAGGTGCTTCCAGTTGGGGGTGAGCGGCTCCGAGCCGGGGCGGAAGATCCGGCCCAGATTGGTGGCGTGGTGCTCGGAGGCGTAGAAGTCGACGTAGTCGGCGACCTCGAACGGCAGGTGCAGCTCCACCTCGGCCAGGGGCAGCAGCAGCGGCGAGAGCGCCGCCCGGTGGGACTCGTCGGTGAGCCAGCGGGTCAGCGCCGCGCGCACCTCGGTCCAGACCGGACGCCCCGCGCCCAGCAGCGGATTGAGGCTCTCGGCGTCCAGCAGGACGGACGGCTCCCCGGCCGCGCGGGCGGCGGCCCCGGCGTCGAGGACGAACTCCCCGACGCGTACGCCGATCCGCCGCCGGCCCGGCCGGTCGGCGGCGGTGAAGACGCCGTACGGCAGGTTGTGCACGCCGAACGGCGAGTCCTGGGCGCTGGCGAGCCAGCTGCGGGGGGTGCTCAACGGTCCTCCTGGGGCATGGGACTGGGCGACAGCAGGCCGAGCCCGGCCAGGTCGTCCAGGGGTTCGGCGACGCTGCAGGTGCCGAACGCGGTGAACGAGTTCCTGATCACCGTAACCTGACGGTCGGTCAGTTCGCCTACCGCCTTGGCAAGCACGGCGCCGGAGCGCTCGGCCAGCACCTCGGCGGCGGCCGACCGGTCGGTCTCCTGTGCGGCCAGCAGGACGTTCAGGAAGCCGTGGTGCTCGAAGCCGGTGACCGGATCGGTGTGCCGGACGGCGTGGTGCAGCCCGGCGGTGCACTTGTACGGCAGGCCGCGCTGCGCGCAGCCGGTGAGGAAGCGGGCCAGCTCCTCCTCGTCGGGGAAGGCGCCGGCCACCACCCCGCCGGTGCGGAACTTCGCCCGGTACGGGCTGTCGACCAGGACGTCCAGGGCGTCGCCCAGCGCGTCGCCGCGCAGCAGTTCGCGCGGCAGCTCCACGGCGGCCGGGACGTCCGGCGGCAGCAGCAGGTCCAGCGCGGCGACCGCCTCGCCGGCGTCCCGGGTGGCCAGCTCGACACCGGCCACCTCGAACGGCGCGGCGGCCTCCAGGGCCGGGCCGAGCTCCGCACTGCCCCCCGGCAGTACGAGCCCGACCCGCAGCGGCCCGGTGTGCCGGGCCGGGTCCGCGGCGGCCGCCAGCTCGCCGAGCCGGCCCGCCCCGCAGAGCAGCGGGCCGACCGCGGCGGCGTACCAGGCGCTGCGGTGCGCCCGGTGGGCCGGCACCGCGTCGGCGAGCGGCAGGTTCCCGGGCGGGAACACGGCCGCGTCGTCGAAGAGGTCCCGGAACAGCTCGGGGATCGCGTTCATCGCGCGGGCCTCCGACCGGCCCAGGTCCACGCGTAGTTGCCGTCCTCGGAGGCCCGGCCGCCCTCGCCCAGCTCCAGTGGCCGGAAGGTGTCCACCATCACCGCGAGCTCGTCGAAGAACTCCGCGCCGATGCTGCGCTCGTACGCCCCCGGCTGCGGGCCGTGGGTGTGGCCGCCGGGGTGCAGCGAGATCGAGCCCTGGGCGATGCCCGAGCCCTTGCGGGCCGCGTAGTCGCCACCGCAGTAGAACATCACCTCGTCGCTGTCCACGTTGGAGTGGTAGTAGGGGACGGGGATCGAGAGCGGGTGGTAGTCCACCTTGCGGGGCACGAAGTTGCAGATCACGAAGCCGTTGCCCTCGAACACCTGGTGCGCGGGCGGCGGCTGGTGGATCCGGCCGGTGATCGGCTCGTAGTCCCGCACGTTGAGGACGTACGGGTACAGGCAGCCGTCCCAGCCGACCACGTCGAACGGGTGGTGCGGCACGGTGTACCGGGTGCCCGCGACGCCGTTCGGGCCGCGGTGCTTGACCAGCACGTCGACGTCCGTGCCCTCGACGAGCAGCGGGCCGGCCGGACCGCGCAGGTCCCGCTCGCAGTACGGCGCGTGCTCCAGCAGCTGGCCGTACTTGGAGAGGTAGCGCTTCACCGGGGAGATGTGGCTGTTCGCCTCGATGCAGTAGGCGCGCAGCGGCTCGTCGCCGGCCGGCACCCAGCGGTGCGTGGTCGCCCGGGGGATGACCACGTAGTCGCCCTGGCCGACCTCCAGCGTGCCGAAGACCGTCTCGACCGTGCCGCTGCCGGACTCCACGTACACGCACTCGTCGCCGAGCGCGTTGCGGTACAGCTCGCTCGGGGCCCCGGCGGCGACGTACGAGATCCGCACGTCGCCGTTGCCGAGGACGAGCCGGCGGCCGCCCACCACGTCGGCGGACTTCCACTCCTGGCCCGCGAACAGCTCGTGCAGCTTGAGGTGCCGGGGGAGCAGGGGGTGGTTGGGCACCGTCGACTGGTCCGGCAGCTCCCACGGCACGGCGTCCACGACGGCCGAGGGGATGCCCCGGTGGTAGAGCAGCGAGGAGTCCGAGGAGAACCCCTCCTCGCCCATCAACTCCTCGTAGTACAGCCCGCCTTCGGGGGTGCGGTGCTGGGTGTGCCGCTTGGGCGGGATGCTGCCCAGCTGCCGGTAGTACGCCATCGTCCTGCTCCTCCTGGCCCGTTCGCCGACTGGCCCGTTCGCCGTTCTCGCTCCGATCGGGGGTGCTGATCAGAGGTTGCCGCGGCGGTCCTGCTCGCGCTCCAGGGATTCGAAGAGCGCCTTGAAGTTGCCCTTCCCGAAGCCGAGCGAGCCATGCCGCTCGATGAACTCGAAGAACACGGTCGGGCGGTCGCCCTGCGGCTTGGTGAAGATCTGCAGCAGGTAGCCGTCCTCGTCGCGGTCGACCAGGATGCCGCGCTTCTTCAGCTCCTCGACCTCGACCCGGACCTTGCCGATCCGGGCGCGCAGCTCCGGGTCGTCGTAGTACGAGTCGGGGGTGGAGAGGAACTCCACGCCGTTGGCGCGCAGGATGTCGACGGTGGAGAGGATGTCGTTGGTGGCGAGCGCCAGGTGCTGGCAGCCGGGGCCGCCGTAGAACTCCAGGTACTCGTCGATCTGCGACTTCTTCTTGGCGATGGCCGGCTCGTTGAGCGGGAACTTCACCCGGTGGTTGCCGCTGGCGACGACCTTGGACATCAGCGCGGAGTACTCGGTGGCGATGTCGTCGCCGACGAACTCGGCCATGTTCACGAAGCCCATGACGCGGTTGTAGAAGCCGACCCACTCGTCCATCCGGCCGAGCTCGACGTTGCCCACCGCGTGGTCCAGGGCCTGGAAGAGCCGCTTCGGGTGGCCGGCGGTGCGGGCCACCCTGGTCTCGGCGGCCACGAAGCCCGGCAGGTAGGGGCCGTGGTAGCGGGAGCGGTCGATCAGGGTGTGCCGGGTCTCGCCGTAGGTGGCGATGGCGGCGCGGCGCACGGTGCCGTTCTCGTCGGAGACGTCGTTCGGCTCCTCCAGCACGGTGGCGCCCTGGGCGCGGGCGTGCGCGATGCACTTGTCGACGTCCGGCACCTCCAGGGCCAGGTCGACGACGCCGTCGCCGTGCCGGCGGTGGTGGTCCAGCAGCGGGCTGTCCGGGGCGACACCGCCCTTGATCACGAAGCGGCAGGAGCCGGAGCGCAGCACGAAGGCCTTGCGGTCGCGGCGGCCGGTCTCCGGGCCGGAGTAGGCGACCAGCTCCATGCCGAAGACGGACTGGTAGAAGTGGGCCGTCTGGGTGGCGTTGCCCACCACGAACACGATGGCGTCCTGCGCGGTGACAGGGAACGGGTCCGTGGCGGGGTCGTGCTCGACGAGGCCGACGAGGCGGCGGAGCTGCTCGGCGTCGAGACCGGCCTCGCGTTCCTCGGGGGTCAGCTCAAGGGCGTGGGACTGCGGGGTCATCGGTCGTTCCTCCACATTGAGGCCTCGGCATTGAGGCATCCGCTTGAGGCGGCCGCACCGCTGGGTGGGTGGTGCGGCTGAGCGGAGAGCTTGCTCCTGTCGGGGTGGTTGGGCAACAGGTCGGGATTTCACTGTTCAATGTGTACAAGCTGGTCAGGAAATGGCCGGTCCGGCTGCACAAAATGCCTGGTCGTCCGAGGTGGTTCGCGAGAGGTCTGTACGGCGGTCGATCGGGGCCGGTCGGTTCGGTCGGGGCGGTGCCGGGGGTTCGGTTCGGGTCGGTGGCGTCGCTCATGGGGTGGCCGGCGGGCCGGCCGGCAGGTACCGCAGGAACCAGTCGCGGGCCAGCTCGGCGACCCGGTCGAGCGTGCCCGGCTCCTCGAAGAGGTGGCCCGCTTGCGGCACCACCGCCAGTTCACTCTCGCAGCGCAGCCGCGCCCGCGCCTGCCGGTTCAGGTCGATCACCCGGCCGTCCAGGCCGCCCACCACCAGCAGGGTCGGCGCGGTGACCTCGGCCAGCCGGCCGGGACCGGTGAGGTCGGGACGCCCGCCCCGGGACACCACGGCGCGCACCCCCTCGCCCAGCGCGGCGGCCGTCGTGAGCGCGGCGGCCGCGCCGGTGCTGGCCCCGAACAGCCCGAGCGGGAGAGCCCGCTCCCGGCCCTCCGGCAGCTCGGGCAGGAGCCCGGCCACGGCGGTCAGCCGGGCCCCGAGCAGCTCGACGTCGAACACCTTCCGCCGGTCCGGCTCCTCGTCCTCGGTGAGCAGGTCGAACAGCAGGGTGGCCAGGCCGGCCCGGTTCAGGGCGGCGGCCACCCGGCGGTTGCGCGGGCTGTGCCGGCCGCTCCCGCTGCCGTGGGCGAACACCACCACGCCGGCCGCGCCCACCGGGACGGTCAGCCGGCCGGCCAGCCGGACACCCGCGACCGGCAGGACCAGCTCACGGTCCACCCCGCTGCCGGGCGCTCCGCTGCCGGCCGCCCCGGCGCCGTCCTGGGCGGGCGCGGCCCGCGCCTCGGCGAGGTGGCGCAGCACCTCCTCGTCACCGGTCTGCGAGAAGTCGCCGTAGAACTCGCCGATCGCGAAGAACGGCGACGGCGTGCCGACGCAGACCAGTTCGTCCGCGATCCCGGCCAGCCGGTCCGTCCAGTCGTCGGGCGCCACCGGAACGGCCAGCACCACCCGGGCCGCCCCCCGGGCCCGGACGATCACGCAGGCGGCCCGGGCCGTGGAGCCGGTGGCGATGCCGTCGTCCACCACGACCACGGTGCGGCCGCGCAGCTCCTCGGGCGGGCGCCCGCCCCGGTAGCGGCGGGCCCGCCGCTCCAGCTCCGCGCGCTCGCGCAGCTCGACGTCGGCGAGCTGCCCGGGCGTGATGCCGACCAGCCGGATCACCTCGTCGTTGAGCACCCGGACGCCGTCCTCGCCGATCGCGCCCATGCCCAGCTCGGGCTGGCGGGGCACCCCGAGCTTGCGGATCACGCAGATGTCCAGCGGGGCGCCGAGCGCGGCCGCGACCTCGGCGGCCACCGGGACCCCGCCGCGCGGGAGGGCGACGACGACGGTGCCGGGGCCGCGCAGGTGGCCGAGCAGTGCGGCCAGCCGGCGGCCCGCGTCGGTGCGGTCGGTGAAGTGGGTCCGGGTGCGGTGCATGACGCGGCCTCCGGTTCCACCGTACGTCGGCGGGCGGCGCCGGGGGCTGGCCGTTCCCGTCTCCGGCGGCCGGTGGGTGCCTCGCGCCGCACGCCGTCGCCCCGGCGGCCGGCATCCCCGAGGGGACCGGCACGAAGTACGGGACGTTCGGCAGGGATCCGGTGCACTACCCGCTCCCCTACCTGCGGGCCCGGAGCTGGGAGCGGTCATAGCGCCCGCGCGCCCTGACCTGCCCGTTCCGCGCCCGGCCCTTCGCGGTCCTGCCCCTTCCCGGTCCCGCCCCTTCGCGGTCCCGGCCCTTCGCGGTCCTGCCCTTGCCCGGCCTGTCCCGGTCCTGCCCCGGCCCGTCCCGGTGCCGCTCCGGCCTGTCCCGTGTGCCGACCGGGCCGGGACGGGCAGGGCGGCTCAGGCGCCCGGGGCGTCGGGCGGGCCATCGTCGAGATCGGAGAACCCGGGAAGCCGGAGCAGTCGCAGCAGGAGCGGGAGGTGGATCGCGATGGGCGGCACCACCGCATTCGACCGTCGGATCCAGGCCGGACCGGCCGGCATCCCGCTGGCGGTGCGCCGGGGCGACGGCTCCTGGGCCGAACTCGCCGAGCGGACGGCCGCGTTCGGGGCCGATCGGTTCCTGCTCGTGACCGACGGCGCGGCACCCGCCGACCACCTCGCCAGGGTCCGCGCCATGGCCGCCGCGCAGGCGCCGTGCACCGTCATCGACCTGCGGTCCGCGCCGCTGCCGGACCGGCCTGCCCCGGGCGAGGGCACCGGGGGCCGCACCGTCGTGATCGCCCTCGGCGGTGAGCGGGCCTGCGCCGTCGCGGCCGACCTGCGGCTGCCCACCACCCTGGCGGCGGCCGTCGGGCCCGCGCTCGCGCTGCGGTGCCCGCCCCCCGAGGCCCGCGCGCTGCCCGACCGGACGGCGCCCGCGCTGGTCTGGGTCCGCGGCGATGTGCTGGCCGACCGGCCCGCCGCCGAGACCAGGGCCGGCATGATCGGCGTGATCCGGCACGTGCTCGCCGTCTGCCCGGCGCAGTACGAGGCGCTCGCCGAGGCCCTCGACCCCCAGGCGCGCTACTCCGAGCGCACCGTCGCCGGTTTCCTCGCCGTCTGCGCGGACGCCCGGGCGGCCCTGGTCTGCTTCGACCCGTTCGAGACCGGCCCGGCCCTCGCCCTGGGCTACGGGCGGCGCCTCGGCACACTGGTTCGCCGCCTGGCCGGCCGCCCCTCCGCGCCCGGCGACGCCGAGGCCCTGGGACTCCTGCTCGCCGCCCGCCTCGCGGTCCGGCTCGGCCTGCTGGACGCGGCCGGAGCCTGGGCCCACCGCGAACTGGTCGCCCGCAACGGCTCGGTGACCGGCCTGCCCGGCGGTACGGACGTGGCGGCCCTCGCCGACGCGCTCGGCGCGGCCCTCGCTCCCGGGCCCGGTCTGCTGCTGCTCGCCGGTCTCGGGCGGCCGTCCTGCGTGGACGGCCGGCTGCTCACGCCGGTGGGAGCCGCGCCGGTGCGGGCGGCGGTGGAGGGACTGGGTCCGGTCGGGGTGCCGTCCGGTCGGGTCGCGGAGCTCCTGCCGGTGACCGGCTGAGCGCGGGGTCCCGGTGCGCCGCACCTCCGGACCGGGCGAGGCCCGGCAGCGGGCGGGAGCAGGACGGGACACGGTCACCGTGCGACCGGGACGACGGGCGGCACACCGTGGAACGGCAGGGCGGACCGGACCGGGCCGCCGCCGACCAGAAGGAGTCACCGCCATGACGGGCACCGTCATCACCGACCTCCGCCGACGCGGCGCCGTCGACCCCAGCCGCGTGCTGACCGGGCCGCTGCGCGCGGTCGGACTGCGGTGGCTCGACCCGGGCCGCACGACCGAGGTCATCGCCGAGGGCGTCGAGCACGCCCTCTACGTCACCGCCGGTTCGGGGACGGCCACCGGCCCGGACGACGACGCCGAGGAGGCCCCCGACGCCGGGTTCCCGCTGGTCGAGGGCACCGCGCTGACCCTGCCGCTGGGCTGGCGGACGGTGCTCACCGCCGGCACGGCGGGGCTGGAGTTCTTCCAGGCCGTCCTGGCCGTCGCCGGCCGTCCGACCGGGTCCGAGGCCCCCGGGCGGTCCGGGGGACGGCGGCGCGCCGACGGCCACGCCGGGGCGCGCCCCGCAGGTGACGGCCCGGGAACAGCCCGTCCGGACCGGCCCCCGCGCCCCAGGCGGTCCGCCGATCCGGAGCACCCCGAACAGGCACAGCACCCCGAACAGCCACAGCACCCCGAGCACCCCGAGCAGCCACAGCACCCCGAACATCCCGAGCACCCCGAACATCCCGAGCACCCCGAACATCCGAAGGGAGGCGAGTCACGGTGATCGTCACCACCGCCGCAGGCTCCGCCGCCGTCATCCTGGGTCCGAACGGCGAACGGATCCGCCTCCGCTGCCTGGCCCGCCGCTCCATGCTCGCCAGTGCCTGCGAGTCCTTCGACCACCTGCGGCTGAGCCCCGGCGCCCGCCACACGCTGCCGGGGCAGGCCGGGACCGAGGTCGCCCTCCATGTGCTGCGCGGCTCCCTCCTCGTGGGGCAGACGCCCGGCGAACCGAACCACCTGGCGGTCGACGGCGACCTCCTGCTGGCCCGCCGGGGCACCCCGCTCCGACTGGAGGCCGGACCGCTGGGTGCCGAACTGCTCTGCCTCACCCTGGCCGCGGCCCCCCGCGCCACCGCCCGCCCGGCCCCGGCCCGGCGGCGCACCGAGTGGCGTACCCGCCCCTGACCCGCCCCGAGCCCGCCGGCCCTCCCGGCCCGGGTGCTCCGCTCCGGAGCGCCCGGGCCGGACGGCTGTCCCGGCCCCACGCCCGCAGGTGCACCCCGGCCCGCCCCGACCCGCGCCGGGGCCGCCCCACGTGCGCGGGGCCGTACCGCGTCCGGTCCTGCGCGGGCCGCCGCCCCGTTCGCCGCCCTGTCCGCCGTCCCGTCCGAAGTCCCGGAGTGGGACCGGAACGGGACGGCGGGCCCATGCGCCCGGGGCGGCGGCCCGCGCAGGGTGGAGGAAGAACGGCCGACCGGCCCGAACCGGTCGGAAGTCGAAGGATCTGGAGCATTTCCCATGGCAACGAACACGGCAACGAAGACGTTCTGCGTCGCGTCCGTACTCGTCGGCCTGGCCGCGGCAGCCGTCGTGTGTCGGAACGTCGTCGACGGCGCGGCAACCACCCCCGCCCCTTCGCCCAAGCGCGGTGGGACCACGAACAGGTGCAAGCCCGGGGAGAAGGACTGCAAGGGCTGAGGCGCCGTCCTTCCCCGTCCCCCTGAACCCGTCGCCGCCCCCGGTGCAGCCCGCACCGGGGGCGGCGGCCGTTCCTCATGCCGTGCCCGCGCCGCCCTTGGACGGGAAGCGGGGGAGCACGGCCCGCACCCGGGTCCCGTGTTCCCGGGGCAGCGGTGCCACCGTGCAGCTGCCGCCGATCTCGGCGGCCCGGTCGGCCATCGACCGGACCCCGACCCCGCTCCCCTCGCCGCCCGCGGGCTCGGGCAGGGCGTCGCCGTCCGCCTCCCGCCGGTAGCCGACCCCGTCGTCCTGCACGGTCAGCGTCAGCGTCTCGTCGTCCACCCGGACCACCACCTCGGCGCGTTCGGCGCGGGCGTGCCGCAGGACGTTGTTCAGCGCCTCGGCGGTGATCCGGTAGACGGCCACCTCGACGGCGGCCGGCAGGGGCGGCAGGGGGTCGGGGGTCACGGTGGCGTCGACGGCGAGTCCGGCGCCGCTGAAGGTGAGCGCGAGGTGCTGGACGGCCCGGGCCAGCCCGAACTCGCCCAGCGGGGCGGGCCCGAGGCGGTCGGTGATCCGCCGGACCTCCTTGATCGCCAGCGCGAGGTCGCCCGAGATCCCGGTCAGCGTCCGCGCCATCTCCCCGCCGGTGTCCCCGGCCCGAGCCTCCTCCCCGGCGGCCCCGGAGACCCCGGAGACCCCGGAGACCCCGGTGGCCGCGGCGACCCCGGCCGCCGCCGAGGCGACGTTGTCCACCCGCAGCCGGAGCCCGGCCAGCACGGGGCCGAGCCCGTCGTGGATGTCCCGGCGCAGCCAGCGCCGCTCCTCCTCCCGCGCCGCGACGATCTGCGCCCGGCTCGCCTGGAGGTCCTCCTGCAACCGCAGCGAGGCGACGGCGGGCGAGACCTGGTCGGCGAGCGAGCGCAGGATGTCGATGTCGCCGGCCTCCAGCCGCTCCTCGCCCTCGCGCAGCCCGACCGTCAACTCCCCGATCGTCGTGCCGTGGTGGACCAGGGCGAAGGCCTGGTCCGGTCCGTCCGTCCGGCCCACGGCGGCCAGCGGGCGGCGGCCGGCCCGGGTGGTGACGCTCAGCGCGACCCCGGGCAGCCGCAGCTCCTCCGCGACGGTGCCGCACAGGACGGCCGGCAGCCGCTCGGGGTCCACCACCTGCCGGACCCGTCCGGCCAGGGTGCGCAGGACCTGGTAGGGCTGGGCGCGGCCGCCGTAGTAGAGCCGGTCGATCACCCCGACCGCCCACCGGGCGGCCCGGGGCAGGGCGGCGCCGAGCCCGAACACCAGGGCGATCAGCGTCAGCCCGGCCGCACCCCGGCCCGGGACCAGCCAGCCGGAGAGCACGGCGGCCACCACCACGAACAGCGTGGTCAGCCCGGTGGCCAGGAGCAGTCCGGTCAGTACCGACCGGGCCGCCCGGTCGAGCCGCCAGCCGCCGTCGCGGATCACCAGGTGGGCGACGGCGACCGCCCAGACCGCGCCGGCGGCGGTGAACAGCCCGTAGCTGAGCCAGTAGTCGTTCTGGAAGCTGCGGTTGTAGTAGTCCTCCAGCCCGGCCCAGAGCAGGTAGGCGCCCAGCATGCCCGCCACGTGCGCCCGGTGGGCCGGGTGCTGCGGCCGGGGCGCGCCGTCGCGGCCGCGCTCCGGACGGGGGGAGGGGCGGAGCAGCCGGACCAGCAGGACGGCGGCGGCGAAGCCGACGAACAGGAAGTTCGCCGGTTCGTAGAGGCTGTCCAGGTGGTCGGCGATCGAGCCGAAGAACCGGGCGGGCGCGCCGTCGGCGAGCGGGTTCGGCCGGCCGTACGAGGTCGCGTGGCCCAGGAACGACAGGCCGTCCGGGATCTCCCAGAGCGCGACGGCACCGATGTAGAGCCACCACCGGCGGTCGGTGAGCCGGCCGTACGGGAGCCAGAGCGGCAGGACGTAGAACAGGGTCTGGCTGATCGTGTTGCAGACCGACCTCAGCACCGCCATCGCCCCCGCGAGGCGCGGATCGGAGAGTTCCACCCAGACGGGTGCCCCGGCGGCGCTGGGCAGCATCGAGGTCAGGGCGTAGACCAGCATCACCCAGCCGAGCGGGCTGCCCGGGCGGTGGGCGTGCAGCAGCATCCCGGCACCGGCGGTGGGCAGTGCGTAGAGCAGGACGGCGAGTTGGTCCCGGGGGCGGTCGACCCCGGGCGTACCGAGGTGGACGAGCACGTAGCAGGTCCAGAGGGTGGCGACGGCCAGGCAGAGGGCCGTGCAGGCCGCTGCGGCGGCGAGCTGCCGTTGGGCGGGCGTCCGGCGGGCGGAGGGCCCGGTGGCAGTCCGCGGCCGGGTCGGGATCACCGTGATCATGGCACCGCCTCGCAACGGGCTCGGGAGAGGTCCGGCGGCAGCCGCGCGCCGGGCACCATTTCAGTCTCGACCGCCCGCCGTCCCGGGCGCATGGGGCAGCGGTCTCGTCCTCGGCACGGTGGTCCGTCGCCGCACGACGATCCGCGCATGTCACAGAGAGTCACTCACGCATCGCTGGTAGTGTCGGCCAGGTGGACCAACAGCACCCCGTCGAACCGCCCGCCCCGCAGCCGGACGATCGGCCCCGGGCCGCGCCGCCGGGAGCGGGCGACGGCTCCGGCGCACCGGGAGCGCCGTCCGGCCCGGTCGGCGGGCAGGTCCCGGAGGCCCCCGGGCCGTCGGGCGAGGAGCGGGAGGACTCCTCCGTCCGGGTCCTGATCGTCGACGACCACCCGCTGTTCCGGGAGGGCCTCAGGGCGGCGCTGGAGAGCGCCGAGGGGATCGCCGTGGTGGCCGAGGCGGAGCGGGTCGGCGAGGTCGCGGCCGCCGTCGCCCGCAGCCGCCCGGACGTGGTCGTGATGGACCTCTCGCTGCCGGACGGCTCCGGGCTGGAGGCCGCGCGCCGGCTCGCCGAGCGGCAGCCGTCCCCGCCGGTGCTGATGCTGACCATGTCGGACGACGACGGCAGCCTGCTCGCCGCGCTCCAGGCGGGCGCGCGCGGCTACCTGGTCAAGGGCGCCGGCCGGGAGGAGGTGCTGCACGCGGTGCGGACGGTCGCGGCGGGCGGGGCGGTGTTCGGCGCGGACGTGGCCGGGCGGATCACGGCGCTGCTGGCGGGCGCCCGGCTGCGCGAGGCCGGGCAGCTGTTCCCCGCGCTCACCGCGCGCGAGGCGGAGGTGCTCGACCTGGTGGCGCGCGGGCTGGACAACCGGCGGATCGCCCGGGAGCTGGTGGTGGCGGAGAAGACGGTCCGCAACCACGTGACGCACATCTTCGAGAAGCTGCACGTCGCCACCCGGGCCGAGGCGGTGGCCCGGGCACGCGACATGGGACTAGGCGACGGCTGAGGCGGCCGGCACCGGGGCGGGCGCGGGGCGGGGCACGGAGCGGACCGCCGCCCCGCGCGCCCGGGACGCCAGGAAGCCGAGGATGCGGGGGAGGAGGCCCACATGAGCGAACCGGTTCCGGCGACCGGCGCCCGGCAGGCCGGTCCGACCCGGGCGTACTGGGTCTGTGCCGCGACGATGCTCTCCGGCCTCGGCTGGGTGCTGCTGGCCCTCGTCCACCAGGACGCCCCGTGGACCGACGCGTTCCTGCTCCACGACGGCCAGACGGTGCTGCTCGGCTTCGGCTTCGCGCTCTCCGGGGTGCTCGTCCTGGCCCACCGGGCCGGACCGGACGCCTCCCCGCCGGGCGCCGTCGGCGGTCCCGGCCCCACCGACCCCGGCCGGACCGCCCCGGCCGCCGCCGCTCCCCCCGGACTCGGCCTCGGAGTGGTCCTGCTGGCCGCCGGCTTCGGCGGCTGCCTCTCTCGCTTCGTGCTGTTCGCGGCCAGGGCGGCCGGGGCCGGCCCGGTGGTGGAGGCCGTCGGGGCGGCCCTGCTGCTCGCCTCCGTCACCCTGTTCGTCTTCCTGGCCATCGCCCTGCCGCTCTGGCTCCCGGAGGGGCGGCTGCCCGGCGGCCCCGCGGGCCGGGCGTTCGTGGTCGTGGTGGCGCTCTGGAGCGCCTGCCACGCCTGCGTGGTCCGGCTCGGGGCGCCGCTGCCCTACTTCGGCGACGTCCTGGTGCCGCAGGGCGAGGGGCTGCCGCTGGACGAATGGCGGGTCACGCCGGTCTCCTGGGCGCTCGTCGCGGTCAGCCTGACGGTGGCCGCGGTGCGCTGGCGCCGCTCGGACCGGCCGCACCGGGCGGTCGCGGCGGTGCTCGTCCCCTACCTGATCTGGCTGGTCACCACCAACATCGCGCTCAGGCTGGGGACCTCCGAGAGCATCGCGGCGGTCGCCTACTTCACCGGCTCGGCGCTGTGGATGCTCGGCGCGGTCGGGTACGGCTTCACCCGGGACCGCTCGCGCTACCTGGACCGGGCGACCCGGCGGATGCTCAGCGTCCTCGCCCTGACCGCCGTGCTGATCTCCGGCTACCTCGGCATCGCGCTGCTGCTGCGCCGCGCGCTGCCGCAGGCCAGTACCGCCGGCGCCCAGCTCCTCGCGGCCGGGGCGCTCGCCATCGGGGGGCTGATCGGCCCGACCACCCGCTGGGTGGTCCGCGCCGTCGACCGCTTCTACTACGGCGAGCGGGCCCGCCCGTACCAGGTGGTGCGCGCGCTCGCCGAGCGGCTCAGCCGGGCCGTCAGCCCCGCCGACGCGCCGCCGCTGCTCTGCGAGACCGTGGTCGGCGCCCTCGGCCTGCCCGGGGCCCGGGTGGTCCTGCACACCAGCAGCGGTCCGCACGAACTCGCCTCGGTGGGCACCGTCGGTCCCGACAGCCAGGTGTTCCCGCTCAGTTACGAGGGCATGGTGATCGGCGGCCTCTGCGCGCCGCCGCGCGCCGGGCAGCCCGTGCTGGACGCCCAGGACCACGAGGTGCTGCGGTTCCTCGCCGACCAGGCCGCGCCCGCCATCGCCTCGCTGCGGATGTACGAGGAGGTCCAGTCCGGCCGGCGGCAGATCGTGCTGGCCCGGGAGGAGGAGCGGCGCCGGCTGCGGCACGACCTGCACGACGGGCTCGGCCCGACCCTGTCCGGACTGCGGCTCGGCATCGACACCGCGCGGGCCGCCGTCCCCGAGGACTCCCCGGCCGCCCGCTCGCTGCGCGCGGTGTCGGCCGGGATCGGCCAGGCGATCGTCGAACTGCGCCGGATCACCGAGGGGTTGGCGCCCGCCGCGCTGGCCGGCCAGGGCCTGGCGGAGGCGCTGCGGCGACTGGTCGCCGGACTGGACGGGGAGCGGGTCCGGCTCAGCCTGGAGCTCGACCCGGACCCGCCGCCGGTGCTGCCGGCCGCCGTCGAGGTGGCGGTGCTGCGGATCGGCGGCGAGGCGCTGAACAACGTGCTGCGCCACGCGGGCGCCACCGAGGCCCGGTTGACGCTGCGGGTCCGCCCGCACGAGGTGGTGGTCGAGGCCCGGGACGACGGCCGGGGCTTCCCGGCGGCCCCCGCGGACGGCGGCGAACCCGGCGCCGCCGAGCAGGACGGCGCCGGCCGCCGCGGTGCCCACCGGGCCGGATCCGGGCTCGGGCTGCGCTCGATGGCCGAGCGCGCCGAGGAGTTGGGCGGCGCCTTCACGGCCGTGAACCACCCCGGCGGCGCCCTCGTCCGGGCGGTGCTGCCCCGGATGCCGGTCGTGTCCGAAACGACGGCCCCGACCACGGACGGAGCCGACCGCCCGCGGCGGGCCCCTTGACGGAAGCCGGGGTTGGCCCAATCATCATGGTCGCGTCAACTTCGCGGCTGTGCCCCCGCTGTCACCGCTCCCCGACCGGGCTGTCCCGGCCGGCAGCCCTGTTCCCGGCCGGACCCCAACCCGGCCGCCCCTACGACCCGATGGCCCTCCGCGAGGCTGTGCGCTTCCGTTCTGCCCCATCAGAATCTGGAGCCTCCATTGAACGAGCGCGCCTCGCGGCGATCCCGCCTGCGCCGATCCGCCCTGTCGACCGGGGCGGTCGTCACACTCGCCGCCGCCCTGTTCGCCCCCGCCGCCGTCGCGGCCCCCGCCGCCCCGGTGGCACCCGAGGCCCCCCGGGCCGTCGCCGCCGCCCCCGACATCCCGGTCGCCAACGTCAAGGCGCACCTGGCCCAGCTGCAGTCGATAGCCACCGCCAACGGCGGCAACCGTGCCCACGGCCGTACCGGCTACAAGGCGTCGATCGACTACGTGAAGGGCAAGTTGGACGCGGCGGGCTTCACCACCGCGCTGAAGACCTTCACCTACAACGGCTCGACCGGCTACAACCTCATCGCCGACTGGCCGGGCGGCGACACCTCGCACGTCGTGATGGCCGGCGCCCACCTGGACTCCGTCACCGGCGGTCCGGGCATCAACGACAACGGCTCCGGCTCGGCCGGCATCCTGGAGACCGCGCTGGCCGTCTCCCGGGCCGGCCTCCAGCCCACCAAGCACCTGCGGTTCGGCTGGTGGGGCGCCGAGGAGTACGGCATGGTCGGCTCCAAGAACTACGTCAACAGCCTTCCCGCCGCCGAGCGTTCGAAGATCGACACGTATCTGAACTTCGACATGATCGGCTCGCCGAACCCGGGCTACTTCACCTACCGCTACGACTCCGCGCTGGACGCGCTGTTCCGCGACTACTTCGCGGGCATCGGGATCAGCACCGAGCAGGACTTCGAGGGCGACGGCCGCTCCGACCACGCCCCGTTCCAGGACGCGGGCATCCGGGTCGGCGGCCTGTTCAGCGGCGCCGACTACACCAAGACCGCCGCCCAGGCGGCCAAGTGGGGCGGGACGGCCGGCCAGGCCTTCGACCGCTGCTACCACTCCTCCTGCGACACCAGCGCCAACATCAACGACACCGCGCTGGACCGGATGACCGACGCCATCGCGTACGCCGTCTGGACGCTCTCGGCCGGTACCACCACGCCGCCCACCGGCACCGTCTTCGAGACCACCACCGACGTCCAGATCCCGGACTACGGCGCCGCGGTGACCTCCGACCTCGCCGTCACCGGCCGGACCGGCAACGCGCCCGCCGCCCTCCAGGTCGCGGTGGACATCAAGCACACCTACCGCGGTGACCTGGTGGTCGACCTGGTCGCGCCGAACGGCACGACGTTCCGGCTGAAGAACTCCAGCGGCAACGACTCCGCGGCCAACGTCCAGGCCACCTACACCGTCGACGCCTCCGCGGTGCCGGCCAACGGCACCTGGAAGCTCAAGGTGCAGGACATCGCGCGCCAGGACACCGGCTACGTCGACAGCTGGAAGCTCACCTTCTGACGTAGGTGCGCGAGGACGTAGGCGCGCGAAAGGGGGTGCCGGCCGCGGCCGGCACCCCCGTCCAGCGCAGGTTACGGCTGCATCTCGTACGCGCCGGACAGCGCCTCGACCATGGACCACACCTTGGCGGCCCGCTCGCCGTCCGCGACCGGGCGGCGGACGTTGGCCAGCGCCCACGCCGCCTGCGCCTCGGTGGTCGAGGCCTTCCCGTGCAGCTCGGTGGCGTGCTTCGAGAAGTCCCGCACCAGCGCGTCGAAGACCTGGTCCAGCAGGTCCGCGTCCAGCCCGGTCAGCTCGGCCTGCTCCAGCACCAGCTGGCCGTAGACGATCAGCGCGAAGAGCTGGCCGATCTCCAGCAGGAAGTCCAGGTCGGCCTGCTGCGCCTCGCTCGGCGCGTCGGTCAGCAGCAGGTCGCAGAACCCGTCGGCCTGCTCGCGGAAGCGGGCCACGTTCGGCAGGTGCGCGAAGGCGTCGTAGGCCTTGCGCCAGTCGTGGAAGCGGATCGCGCCGAGGCCGCGGGCCGGGCCCTGGCGGAACAGGAACTCGTCGTCGGCCGCGTCCAGTCGGGTGGGCACCGGCGCGTAGTCGGCCGGGTTGAAGAGGTAGTTGCCCATGAACTTGAGGATCAGCGCCAGGTTGACGTGGACGGTGCCCTCCAGCTTCGGTAGACCGCGGATGTCCTTCGCGGCCTTGTCGAAGTAGGTGTCCGCCTCGAAGCCCTTGGCCGCGATGACGTCCCACATCAGGTCGATGACCTTCTCGCCCTCGGTGGTGACCTTCATCTTGGTCATCGGGTTGAAGAGCAGGTAGCGGCGGTCCTCGGGCGAGGCGGTGCGGAAGTAGTCCACCGCACGGTCGGAGAACAGCTTCATCGCCACCAGGCGGGCGTACGCGTCGGTCAGCTCGCGCCGCACGTGCGGGAAGTCGGTGACCTTCTTCCCGTACAGCACCCGGTTCTGGGCGTGCGTGACGGCCTCGTACATCGCGTGCTCGCAGATGCCGACCGAGGCCGTGCAGAGGTTGAACTTGCCGACGTTGACGGTGTTCAGCGCGGCGTCGAAGGCGGCCTTGCCGGTGTGCAGCACGTCCTCGGCGCGCACCGGGTAGTCCTCCAGCCGGAACTCGCTGACGTACATCTGGGCGTTCACGACGTTCTTGACCAGGTGGTACGCCTCGTGGCGGCTGTCGGCGGCGAAGAAGACGTAGCCCTCCGGGCCGTCGACGTCCGAGCGGCGGCCGAAGACCGAGACCAGGCCGGCGACGTTGCCGTTGCCGATGTAGTACTTGGAGCCGGTGGCGGTGAAGCCGCCCTCGCCGTCCGGGGTGAGGATCATGTCGGTGGAGTAGATGTCGGCGCCGTGGCTGCGCTCGGAGAGCCCGAACGCCATCACGTGACCCTCCGCCAGGAGCTGGGCGGCGCGCGCCCGGACGGCCTCGTTCCCGCTCTGCCAGACCGGCCCCAGGCCGAGCACGGTGACCTGCCAGGTGTACCAGTAGCCCAGCCCGTAGAAGCCGAGGATCTCGTTCAGCTCGGCGATCCGGGCGGTGTCCCAGCGCTTCTCCGGGTCGACCGAGGAGGGCGTCAGGAACTCCGCGAACAGGCCCTCCTTCGCCGCGAATTCGAGGAAGTCGGCGTACCAGCTGCGGTCGATGTAGGTGTCGATCAGCGCCTTCTTGCCACGGGACTCGAACCAGTCCACGGTCGCGCGCAGCAGTCGGCGGGTCGGCTCGTCGAACTGCGCGGGGTCGTACGTACGCGGGTTGAAGAGCATCACGGGCTCCCGGGGGTCGAGGGTGGTGATCGGATGGGGCGTGGAGTTCTCGTCCGTCGGAGGAGCCGGGGGGTTCAGGCCCCGGTCCGGTCGGCGGCGAGGCGGTGCAGGGTGGCGAGCACGTCGTCCAGCCAGGCGAGGGTCATCCGCTCGTACTCGATCCCGCCGCGCAGCACCACGTGCTGCAGCTGCTGCCGGGCGTCGAGGGCGGCCGGGTCGGGGAAGTCCCGCTGCTCGCCGTGCAGGTAGCGGGCGAGCAGGGCGGCATGGCTCTCGCGGTGCCGCTCGACCTCGGAGAGCAGGGCGGCCGGGTCGTCGAAGGCGGCCGCGCGGATCTTGACCGCCAGCTCGTGCCGGACGGTCTCCGGTTCGACCGGTTCGCGCAGCCAGCCGGCCAGCGCCGCCCGGCCGGGACCGGCCGCGGAGTAGACCTTCTTGTCCGGCCGGCCGTCCTGGGCGACCTCCTCGGCGGAGATCCAGCCGTCCGCCTCCATCCGCCGCAGCACCCGGTAGATCTGCTGGTGGGTGGCGGTCCAGAAGCGTCCGATGGAGCGGTCGAACCGCCGGGCCAGCTCGTAGCCGGAGCCGGGCTGCTCCAGCAGCGAGACGAGGATCGCGTGCTCCAGTGCCATGGCGGCATCCTGCTATGCAACGAGTTGCATAGGCAAGGGCGCCCCGGCCGGGTGAGACGCAGCTCACCGCGGTGCGCGCCGGGTGTGGGCGGTGAGGTTAGCTTCTCGGGCGAAATGGTGCAAAACGGCAGATCGGCGCCAGAATGGTACTGGGCTTGCGCCCTCCGTGTACCGGACCTAGGAGGTGGTATCGGTGTCTACCCAGATTCCGATGGGCATGGAGCACCATCCGGACATCGTCGAACTGCGTGAACACTACGAGCGGGTCACCCTGACTCCGCGCGCCCAGGCCGTCGAGGCCCTGGCTGTCCTCGCCGGTCTGTTCCTGGCGGCCTCGCCATGGATCGTCGGCTTCACCGCCTTCAGCACGCTGACCGTCACCTGCCTGATCGTGGGTCTCGCCTACTGCGTGCTGATGGCCGGGTACGGCTCGGCGTACGAGCGCACCCACGCACGGGCCTGGGCGGCGACCCTGCTCGGTGCCTGGACGATCATCTCGCCCTGGGTGGTGTCCGGAGCGGTCGACCGCGGGAAGAACATCGTGACCTGCATGATCGCGGGTGCCGTGATGTTCCTGCTGGGTCTCGCGGCGATCTCGATGGCCACCATCACGTCGAACGGCGCGTCGATGCGACGTGGCCGGGCCGGCCGGGCCGGGGGCTGACGCCACCCGGTAGTCCGGAGCCGGGGTGCGGGCGGCGAGGCCGCCGCCCGCACCCCGGCGCACGCCGTCGGGCCGCTACGGCCGGGGGCCGGTCAGGGGCGGGCGCCCCCGCCGCCGCGTGGTCACGGGCGGGTCATCCGCAGCACGTCGAGGGCCTCGTCCAGCTGCTCGCGGGTCAGCTTGCCCTGCTCCAGGTAGCCGCGCTCCAGCACCACCTGTCGGATCGTCTTGCGCTCGGCCAGTGCCTGCTTGGCGACCTTGGCGGCCTCCTCGTAGCCGAGGTAGCGGTTGAGCGGGGTGACCACCGAGGGCGAGGACTCGGCGTACTCGCGGGCCCGTTCGACGTTGGCGGTGATGCCGTCCACCGTGCGGTCGGCGAGCAGCCGGGCGCTGTTGGCGAGCAGCCGGACCGACTCCAGCACGTTGCGGGCGATCACCGGGAGCATCACGTTGAGCTCGAAGTTGCCGCTCGCGCCGGCCACCGTGACGGTGGTGTCGTTGCCGATCACCTGGGCCGAGACCATCAGCACCACCTCCGGCAGCACCGGGTTCACCTTGCCCGGCATGATCGACGAACCGGGCTGGAGGTCCGGCAGGTTGATCTCCCCGAGGCCGGTGCGCGGGCCCGAGCCCATCCACCGCAGATCATTGGCGATCTTGGTGAAGCCGACCGCGACGGTGCGGAGCTGACCGCTCAGCTCGACCAGGCCGTCCCGCGCGCCCTGCGCCTCGAAGTGGTCCCGCGCCTCGGTCAGCGGCAGGTCGGTGGCCCGGGCGACCTCCTCGATCACGGCGGCGGCGAAACCGGGCGGGGTGTTGATGCCGGTGCCCACCGCCGTCCCGCCGAGGGGCAGTTCGGCGACCCGGGGGAGCGTCGCCAGCAGCCGCTCCCGCCCGTGCCGGACCTGCGCCGCGTACCCGGCGAACTCCTGGCCGAGGGTCACCGGGGTGGCGTCCATCAGGTGCGTCCGGCCGGACTTCACCACCTCGGAGAACGCCGCGGCCCGCCGCTCCAGGGCCTCCGCCAGGTGCTCCAGGGCCGGGATCAGGTCGTGGGTGACGGCCGCGGTGGCCGCGATGTGGATCGAGGACGGGAACACGTCGTTGGAGGACTGGCTGGCGTTGACGTGGTCGTTCGGGTGGACGGGACGGCCGAGCCGCTCGCCGGCCAGGGTGGCGATCACCTCGTTGGCGTTCATGTTGGAGGAGGTGCCCGAGCCGGTCTGGAAGACGTCCACCGGGAACTCGTCGTCCCAGCGCCCCTGGGCGACCTCCTCGGCGGCGGCCGCCACGGCCTGCGCCGTCTCCTCGTCCAGCACCCCGAGCCGGGCGTTCACCCGGGCCGCGGCGGCCTTGATCCGGGCCAGCGCGGCGATGTGGGCCCGCTCCAGCCGCTGGCCCGACACCGGGAAGTTCTCCACCGCCCGCTGGGTCTGCGCCTGCCACTTGGCGGCGGCCGGCACCCGGACCTCGCCCATCGAGTCGTGCTCGGTCCGGAACTCCTGCTGCTCACCCATGACGCGCTGCACCTCCTGGTCGGCCCCGGCCGGGTCTGCTCCCCGACCGGCTGCGGTCTGCGCAGACGACAGCCGCGCAGGAGCCCCCGGTATTTCCGCGCCAGGTGGGGGAACCGGCCGACCTTCACTCGAAGGGATGAAGATCGCGGCCGGCCGGTCCGAGCGCGCCGGTCCGCTTCGTACGCTCGTGCACGCACCGGCTTCACCCGCCCGTGCAGGCACCGGGGGAGACGATCACCGAGCAGGGGGCGGACATGGCGGCAACACGGCGCGACCGGGACGGGCTGAGCAGGCGGGAGCTGCTCGGCGCCTCGGCGGCCCTCGGCACGGCCGGCTGGCTGCTGCGCGGCACGATCGGGCCGGACAGCGCGCGGGCCGCCGTCCCGGTGCCGCCCGAACTGCCCGCCGGCACCGAGCTGTACCAGCGGGTGTACCAGAACTGGTCCGGCGAGGTCCGCACCGACCAGCTCTGGACCTGTGCCCCGCGGACCCCCGAGGAGGTCCCGCCGCTCGCCGACTGGGCACGCGCCCACGGCTGGCGGCTGCGCGCCCAGGGCTACCGGCACACCTGGGCGCCGCTCACCGTCGCCGACGACACCCCCGGCTCCGCCCGCGTCCTGCTGCTGGACACCACCCGCCACCTCACCGCGCTCACCGCCGACTCGCCGACCACCGTCCGGGCGCAGACCGGCGCCACCATGGAGAGCCTGCTCGCCCACCTGGCCGGCCGCGGCCTCGGCGTCGCCAACTGCCCCGCGCCCGGCGAACTCACCGTCGGCGGCGTGCTCGCCATCGGCGGTCACGGCACCGCCGTGCCGGCCGCCGGCGAGCTCCGCCCGGACGGCCACGGCTACGGCTCGGTCAGCAACCAGGTCGTCCGGCTCACCGCCGTCGTCCACGACCCGGCCACCGACCGCTACGCGCTGCGCACCTTCGAGCGCTCCGAGGCCGACAGCGCCGCGTTCCTGGTCCACCTGGGCCGGGCCTTCGTCACCGAGGTGGTGCTCCGGGCCGGCCCGGACGTGCCGCTGCGCTGCGTCAGCCGGCTGGACATCCCGGCGACCGAGCTGTTCGCCCGCCCGGGCACCCCGGGCGGCATCCTCGGCCGCCCGCGCACCCTCGCCGACTTCGTCGACCGCGAGGGGCGCGCCGAGGTGATCTGGTTCGCCTGCACCGAGCGCCCCTGGCTGAAGACCTGGAGCGTCGCGCCGCAGCGCCCGCTCGGCTCCCGCACCGTCGACGAGCCCTACAACTACCCGTTCTCCGACAGCATCCCGGAGCCGGTCGCCCGCCTCGCCGGCCAACTCGTCGCCGGTGCCTGGGGGTCGGCCCCGCTCTTCGGCCAACTCCAGTACCTGGTCGCCAAGGTCGCCCTCACCGGGGACCTCACCGATGTGCTGCTCTCCGGCGGCGTGCTCCGCGAGCTGCTCTCCGGCGAACTCCTCACCCACCTGCTCGCCGGCGGCCTGCGCTCCGACCTCTGGGGCCCCTCCCGCACCCTGCTGCAGTACGTCCGCCCGACCACCCTGCGGGTCACCGCCAACGGCTACGCCGTGCTCGCCCGGCGGGCCGACCTCCAGTGGGTGGTGTCCGAGTTCGCCGCCCACTACCGGCAGTCGCTCGCCGAGTACCAGGCGCGCGGGGAGTTCCCGGTCAACGGCGCGGTGGAGATCCGGGTCACCGGCCTGGACGACCCGGCCGCCAGCGGCGTCCCCGGCGCCCGGCCGCCGCTGCTCTCCGCCCTGCGCCCGCGCCCCGACCGCCCCGACTGGGACACCGCCGTCTGGCTGGACGTCCTCAGCCTCCCCGGCACCCCCGGCCTGCACCGCTTCGCCCGCGACCTCGAACGGTTCCTGCTCCGGACCTTCGACGGCACCCGGGCCGGTCTGCGGGTCGAGTGGTCCAAGGGCTGGGCGTACACCGAGGACGCCGCCTGGGCCGACCCGGACGTGCTCGGCCGGGTCGTCCCGGCCAGCCTGCGCGACGGCGGCGGCCCCGGCTGGGACGAGGCGGTCGCCGTACTGGACCGCCACGACCCGCACCGGGTCTTCGGGAACGCCTTCCTGGACACCCTGCTGACGGTCTGACGCCTGGGCCCCGGTCCTCCGCCGGCCGGGTCCTACACGTGCTCCATGACCATGACCGCGACGGTGTCCGGCGCGAGGGCGCGGAAGATGTGCGGGGCGTCCCCGGGGTAGCTGACGTAGTCGCCCGGGTGGAGTTCGACCGGCTCCGCCGGCGGGCCGACCAGGGCCCGCCCGGCGCTGAGCACCACGTGCTCCACCGTGCCGGGCATGTGCGGGTCGGAGGCCCGGGCCTCGCCCGGCTGCGCCTCGATCCGGTAGACGTCCCGGCGGGCGTTGGGCGGGCAGGAGGCCAGCAGGGTGGCGGCGTAGTCGGCCCGCTCGGAGTGGGTGACCGGCCCCTCGCCGGCCCGGATCACCCGCACCACCGGTCGCGGCGGGTCGACCAGCCGGCTGAACGGCACGTCCAGCGCGACGCCGAGCGCCCAGAGCGTCTCCACGCTCGGATTGCCCGCGGCCGACTCCAGCTGGGAGAGCGTCGACTTGGCGATCCCGGCCCGGCGGGCCAGCTCGGCCATGGAGAGACCGGCCCGCTCGCGTTCGCGCCGGATGGACGCGGCGATCAGCCCGATCAGCTCCGAGCCGGCCGCGCCCGGCCCCCCGGCTCCGTCGCCCGCGCCGCGGGACCCGGTGTTCGCACTCATCCGCGTTCGCTCCACACATACGGGCGTTCGCCTTGACGAACGACAGCCTTCGGGTTCACTCTACTGGACATGCGTTCGCTCCTCCGAACACTCGACCGTGCCACGCTGCGGGACATCGCCCTGGTCTGCGTCGCCGACGCCCTGGTCGGCGCCTCCTTCGGTGCCATCAGTGTCTCCGGTGGCCTGCCGCTCTGGCTGCCGATCGCCATGTCGGTGCTCGTCTTCGCCGGCGGTGCCCAGTTCGCCGCCGTCGGCGTCGTGCTCTCCGGCGGCGGCGCGCTCGCCGCCGTCGCCACCGGCCTGGTGCTCAACGCCCGACTGCTGCCCTTCGGCTTCACCGTCTCCGACGTGCTCGACGGCCCGTGGTGGCGGCGGCTGCTCGGCGCCCAACTGCTCACCGACGAGTCGGCGGCCTTCGCCCTGCTCCAGTCCGACCGGCGCCGGCGCCGCGCCGCGTTCTGGGTCTGCGGCGTGGCGCTGTTCGTGGTCTGGAACGCCTCCGTGCTGGTCGGCGCGCTGGCCGGCGGCCTCATCGGCGACACCGACGCCCTCGGCCTCGACGCCGCCTTCCCGGCCGTCCTGCTCGCCCTGGTGCTGCCCTCGCTCACCGACCGGCGGACCCGGGCCGCCGCGCTGGCCGGAGCCGTGGTCGCGGTCGCCGCCACCCCGTACCTGCCGGCCGGCCTGCCCGTGCTGCTGGCCCTGCTCGGCCTGCTGTTCGCCGGGCCGCGGTCCGGCCGGCCGAACGCTCCGGAGCCGGCTGCCCAGGGCCCCGCCGCGCCGCGCCCCGCACCCGCCGCCGAGGGAGTCCACTGATGCCACTGCTCGCCGTCCTCCTGCTCGCCGCCGGCACCTACGCGTTCCGCCTCGCCGGCCCGGCCCTCGGCGACCGCTTCACCCTCTCCGACCGGCTGCGCCACCTGCTCGCGGTGGCCGCCGCCGTCCTGCTGGTCGCGCTGGTCGCCACCGGCGCCCTCACCCAGGGCCACGGCTTCGCCGGCTGGGCCCGGCCGTCCGGCGTCCTGGTGGCCGGGCTGCTCGCGCTGCGCCGTGCGCCGTTCCCGCTCGTCGTGGTGGCGGGGGCCGCGACCACCGCGCTGCTGCGGCTCTGCGGAGTCGCCTGAGACGGGCGTCCGGACCGGCCGACCGGCTCAGCCCTGCGCGGCGTTGCCCAGGCGCTCCTGCTGGATCTCGGGCCGCTCGCTGTCCCAGAGCAGCTCCCACACCCGGAACACGCAGTGGTAGTCCCGCATGCTGCCCTGGGAGATCAGCAGATAGGTGTCACCGTCCCGGAGCAGGGTGCGCCGGCGGCTGTTGAACGGGTGCTGCGGGGTGTACGACGGGACGAGCCGCCGGAGTTCGGCGAGCGCCTCCTCGCGGCTGCCCTCGATCTCGGCCAGCACCTTGGTGCCCCAGATCCGGTCGTTGCCGACCCCTTCGGTCTCCTGGACGACCAGTGCCCAGCGCGTCATGCCCCACCCCTCGTTCGGATTCCCGTCCGCCCCGCTGAAACGATCATCCTAGGGGGTGGCGGTCGGGAGGAGTCCGCCGGACGGGGAGGACCCGTCAGGTGGCGGCGGCCGGGAGGGCCTTGAAGAAGACGGTGGTCGGGTGGAGTTCACCCGCCGGGTCGGTCGCGTAGCCGGGAATGGTCCCCACCCTGGTCCAGCCCGCCGCCCCGTACATCCGCTCGGCGGGGCTGCCCGTCTCGGTGTCCAGCACCAGCAGCCGCAAACCGTGCCCGGTGCCCGCCGCCTCCAGCGCCGCCAGCAGCCGCCCGGCCAGCCGCTGGCCCCGGTCCGCCCGGCGGACCATCAACTTGGCGACCTCGCCGCGGTGCCGGCCGTTGGCGGTGACCGCCGGCCGCAGCTGGACCGTCCCGGCGATCCGGCCGTCCGCGTCGGCGCGGGCCACCCAGAGCAGCAGTCGCCCGGCCTCGACCTCGGGAGCCAGCGCCCGCCACCAGGCGGTCGCCTCGGTGGGGTCGAGCGGAGCGAGGAAGCCCAGCGAGGAGCCGTCCGCGACGGTGTCCGCCAGCAGCGCGGCCAGCTGCTCCGCCGAGTCGAGCAGCGCGTCCGCCGTCAGCCGTTCAATTGTGTACATGCTCACTCCCTCGCCCTCGTCCGGAGGCCCGCTCCGTACGGAATACTCGCCGGTACCCGCCGCGGCCGACACCCCTCTTCCGGCCCGGCCCGGTGCCCGCCGAGACTACAAGGAGCTGCCATGGCGAAGCCGACCCGGATCGACCCGGCCGACCTGCTCGCCGTCGGTGACCTGCTGACCGACGAGGAGCGGCTGATCCGCGACACCGTGCGGAAGTTCGCCGACGAGCGGATCCGCCCGCACATCGGCGACTGGTTCGAGCGCGGGGTCTTCCCGGCCCGCGAACTCGCCCCCGAACTGGGCGCTCTCGGCGTGCTCGGCATGCACCTCGACGGCTACGGCTGCACCGGCTCCACGGCCGTCGCCTACGGGGTCGCCTGCATGGAGCTGGAGGCCGCCGACTCCGGCCTGCGCAGCTTCGTCTCCGTCCAGGGGTCGCTCGCGATGCGCTCGATCCACGCCTACGGCTCCGAGGAGCAGAAGCGGCGCTGGCTGCCGGGCATGGCCGCCGGCGAACTCATCGGCTGCTTCGGCCTCACCGAACCGGACTTCGGCTCCGACCCGGCCAACATGCGCACCCGGGCCCGCCGCAGGGGCGGCGACTGGGTGCTCTCCGGCTCCAAGATGTGGATCACCAACGGCAGCGTCTCGGACGTCGCGGTGGTCTGGGCGCAGACCGAGGACGGCGTCCGGGGCTTCCTGGTCGAGCCCGGCACCCCCGGGTTCACCGCCACCGACGTGCACGGCAAGCTGTCGCTGCGCGCCTCCGTCACCAGCGAGCTGGTCTTCGACGAGGTCGTGCTGCCCGGTGACGCCGTGCTGCCCGGCGTCACCGGACTGCGCGGGCCGCTCTCCTCGCTGGGCGAGGCCCGCTACGGGATCCTCTGGGGCACCGTCGGCGCCGCCCGCGACTGCTACACCACCGCCCTCGACTACGCCGGGAGCCGGGTGCAGTTCGAGCGCCCGATCGCCGGCTTCCAGCTCACCCAGCAGAAGCTGGTCGAGATGATGCTGGAGGTGGAGAAGGCGTACCTGGTCGCCCTGCGGATCGGCCGGCTCAAGGACGAGGGGGCCGCCCGCCCGGCGCACATCAGCTTCGGCAAGCTCAACAACGTGCGCGCCGCGCTGGAGGTCGCCCGCAGCGCCCGGACGGTCCTCGGCGCCAACGGCATCACCACCGAGTACCCGGTGCTGCGGCACGCCAACAACCTGGAGTCGGTGCTCACCTACGAGGGGACGAGCGAGATCCACACCCTGGTCCTCGGCGAGGCCATCACCGGGGAGTCGGCGTACCGCTGACGGCCGTCCAGGGGCCGCCGCCCCGGCCCGCCGCCCGGAATCCGGTGGCCGGGCCGGCGTCGGCCCGGCTAGCGTCGGCTCCCATGAACGGACCGACCCGCACCCCCGCGACCACCACCCTCTGGCGGCCCACCGGGCCCGAGGAGCTGGCCCTGGTCGAGGCGGCGGACCGGCGGGCCTGGCCGCCCCGGCTGCCGGACCAGCCGATCTTCTACCCGGTGCTGAACGAGGACTACGCGATCCGGATCGCCCGGGACTGGAACGTGCCCGCGTCCGGCGTCGGCTACGTCACCCGCTTCGAGGTCGACACCGCCTTCCTGGCCCGCTACCCCGTCCGGCAGGCCGGCGGCCGGACCATCCTCGAACTCTGGGTGCCCGCCGACGAGCTGGCGGAGTTCAACCGGCACATCGTCGGCCGCATCGAGGTCGTCCACGAGTTCCGGCCGCGGCCGTGACGGCCGTACCGGGCGCGCCCGTGCTGCTCACCCCGGCCCGGCAGACCGGGACGACCGTCCTGCTCGCCGAGGCCGCCGCCGCGCGCGGCCTGCCGACCGTCCGGCTCACCGGTCCCGACGTCCTCGACCGGCTCGCCGGGTGTCCGGTCCACTGGTTCGGCGGCCCGCTCGCCGGCGCCCGGATCGCCGACCGGCTCGGCCTCGCCCTACTGGAACCGGCGGACGACTGGCTGGCCCGGCTGCCCGAGGAGTTCACCGGCCGGCGGATCGAGCTGACCACCCTCGCCGAGGCCTGGACGCTGCGCGGCCCGGCCTTCGTGAAGCCGCCCGCCGACAAGTCCCTCCCGCCGGCCGTCTACGCCGACGGCTCCCGGCTGCCCCGGCACGGCGAGCGGATCGGACCGGACACGCCCGTCCTGGTCAGCGACCCGGTGACGTTCGGGTCCGAGTACCGGCTCTTCGTCCTGGACGGCGAGGTGGTCGCCGGCAGCCGCTACGCCCGCTTCGGCCGGCTGGACCCGGGGCCGGTGTCCGAGGAGGCCGTCGGCTTCGCCCACCGCCTGCTGTCCGTTGCCGGGGACGGCCTGCCCAGCGCGGTGGCGCTGGACGTCGGCCCGCTGCTCGACCCGTACGACCCGGCCGAGCGCTGGGCCGTCGTCGAGGCGAACATGCCGTGGTTCGCGCACTCCTACACGGCCGACCCGGCCCGGATGCTGGACGTGGTGCTGCGGGCGGCCGGACCGGTCGCGGCGCTGCGGCCCGCCGACCGGCGGTTCGTCCGGGCGGGCGCCGGGCCGGACTGAGGCCCGCGGTCCGGTCCCGCGGTCCGCTCCCCGCCGCCCCGCCCACCGGGGAGATCCGGCACCCGGACGTCGCCGCCCAGGTGTACGCCTCCCTCGGCCGGCCGATCGACCCGCACTGGACTCTGGACGGCCGGCCGTCCCGGTCGCCGTGCCCGCGCGGGCGGGGAGCCGCCCCCCGGCGGCCCCCTGAACGGCCCGCCCGCCCCGGCCTGTCGGGGGTGAACCCCGAGACGGCGGCGCCGCGTATACCCCTGAAGGTGGAGACGGTACCCCCAAGGTCGGAGGGACGGTCGCGACCTGGTGGTGACGCCACGGCAGCCCACGGCGGGTCAGGATGGAGACACCCCGGTGGACCGGGCACCGACGCGCAGCGCCGGGCACCGGGTACGGGACCGAACAGGGAGAGGGCAGGGCGGGCATGAACGGCATCGTGAGCAAGGTCGCGCTCGGAGTCGCGGGTACGGGCATGGCCGTCGCCGTCGCCACCGTGGCGGTCGGCCCGCGGGTCTCCGACTGGTACGACGGCCGCCACCAGGAGCAGGCCAGCTACAGCACCGGCAGCGCGGCCAAGGCCGACCGGCAGTCGGTACCGTCCTGGCTGCCCGACAACGCCTCCACCGTCCAGTACCTGATGTCGACCACCGGCGACGACCGCCTGCTGCGCGCCACCCTGCCCGACGGGCGGCTGCCGGCCGGCTGCGTCACCGCCCAACCGGGCAGGGCCGTCCACCCGGTGCCGGCCGCGCTGAAGGCCGGCTGGTTCCCGCAGGGCGTCTCCTCGAAGATCACCGGCTCGTGCGGGCAGTACAACGTCACCCTGACCGGCAACCAGCTCTACGCCTGGCAGGACGGGGCCGCCGTGCAGGCCGCCCTGCGCGCGCAGTCGGCCGCCAAGCACTGAGGAGCCGGGCACCGGGCGGACGGGCACCGGGGGCGGGGAGTGGGCCGCGCGGCCCACCCCGGGTGTCGCCCCGCCGGGCCGCTGGGGTAGGACGGAGCGAGGACAATCCAGCGCCCGCCCCCGAGGAGCCCCATGCCTGGTTCGACCGTCGGTCCCGCCGGCCCCACCGGCGAGACGTCGACCGCGCCCGCGGCCCGGGCCACCGGGTCCGGCCGGACCGCCGCCGCCCCGGGGCGCGGCACCGTCGCCGTGCTCGGCGGCCTGGTCGCCCTCGGCCCGCTCACCACCGACCTCTACCTGCCCGGCCTGCCGGCGATCGCCGACGACTTCGCCGCCGAGCCGGCCGCCGTCCAGCTCACCCTGACCTTCTCGATGTTCGGGGTCGCCGCCGGCCAGCTGATCTTCGGACCGCTCAGCGACCGCTTCGGCCGCCGCCCGCCGCTGCTCGTCGGCCTGGTGGTCTACACCCTGGCCAGCGTGCTGTGCGTGCTCGCGCCCACCCTGCCGGTGCTGATCGCGGCCCGCTTCGTGCAGGGCGCGGCCGGTGCGGCCGGCCTGGTCATCGGCCGCGCCGTCGCCCGGGACCGCTTCGAGGGCGTCGCGATGCTCCGCTTCCTGGCCTCGATCAGCCTGATATCCGGCCTCGCCCCGATCCTCGCCCCGGTCGCCGGTGCCCAGCTGCTCCGCGTCACCTCCTGGCGCGGCACCTTCGGCGCCCTCACCGCACTCGGCCTGCTGCTCACCCTGATCGCCTTCGCGGCCCTGCGCGAGACCCTGCCGCCCGCCGACCGGCACGGCGGCGGGCTCGTGGCCACGCTGCGCACCATGAAGGGGCTGCTGCGGAACCTGCCCTTCCTGGGCCTCGTCCTGACCAGCACCTTCGCCTTCGGCTCGCTGTTCGGCTACATCAGCGGCTCCTCGGTGGTGCTCCAGCACGTGTACCACGTCTCGCCGCAGACCTACAGCCTGCTGTTCGGCCTCAACTCGCTCGCCATCGTGGGCGTCACCCAGCTCAACGGGCGGGTGCTCGCCCGCCGGTTCACCCCCGGCGCGCTGATGCTGGCCGGCCTCGGCACGGCGGTCGCCGCGGGGGTGGCGCTCGTCCTGCTCACCGCGGTCTGGGACCTCGGCCTGGCCGGGATCTGCCCGGCGCTCTTCGTCCTGATGGGCAGCCTCGGCGTGATCCTCCCGAACTCGGCCGCCCAGGCGCTCAGCCTGGTCCCCCCGCAGTCCGCCGGCTCGGCCTCCGCCCTCATCGGCACCGGCACGTTCCTCTGCGGCGCGCTGGTCGCGCCGCTCAGCAGCCTCGGCGGCACGCCGTCGGCGGTGCTCCTCGCGGCGGTCGTCCTCGGCTGCGCCGCACTCTCCGCCATCGCCTACCTCGCGCTCTGCCGCCCCCGCCGCCCGGCGGTGGCCGGATAGCGGGGGCGCGTGGGACGCCGGCGCCGGCCCGGGCCGCCGCCGGCCCACCGCGCCGTCGGGTCAGACGCCGACGGCGCGGTGGGCCGCGGGCGAGCAGGCGGGTGCGGGCGTAGGCGGCCAGCTCGGGGCCGGCCGCGGTCGCGGCGGCGTCCTGGGTGGTGCCGCCGGGGCGGTAGGTGCCCGAGACGGTGTAGTAGCCGTAACGGCCGATCGTGGTGTGGGTGTTGGCGCAGCCCGTGGTCACGCACCAGGCGATGCCGGCGGGTGTGGTCAGCCCCTGGATCTGGCCCTTGTGGGCCTGGCCGACGGCGTCCGCCTGCGGCTTGTGGTCGAAGACGGCGACCCCGACGGTGACCGCGCTGTCGCCGGAGGTGTACGTCGCGCGCAGCAGCTTGCGGCAGGACTGACCGCTCGCCACGTCGCCGAGGCCGCCGGTGGTGGCCTGCCAGCAGGTGTCCGTGCTGCTGGTGGCGATCCGGTTCCAGGTGCGCCCGCCCACGGTGAGGATCGGGGCGGCGAACAGGGTGCCCGGGCCGGAGCGTGGCGGTGCCGGTCGGGTGGTCGTTCCGGGAGCTGCCGGAGACCGTGATCGCCGTCGCCGTCATCCCGCCGATCAGGGCGGTCGCGAGCACGCTGGCACCGATCACCCGCAGCCGCTTCCGGCGCCGGATCTCCGCCTCGTGCTGTTCGGCCATGGCCGCCCAGTCGGGCTGCCGCGGGGCGTCGGGGCCGGCGAGGTACGGCGAGCCACCGGCGTACGGCGCCCGGGCGGTCGGCCCGGCCTGCGAGGGATCGGTCCGGGGCGGGCCGGGCTGCGAGGGATCGGCCTGCGGTGGGCCGGCGGGTGCTCCGGCCGGTGGCGGGAGGGAAGCCCCGCCGGGTGTTCGCGTGCTGTCCGTCGTCCCCACCCCGTCCGTCATGGTCGGTGATCCTATGACATGACTGATGGGCCGGGAGTGGGCGGTGGGACGGCCGTGTCCCGCTCGTGGAACGGCCGCCCGCCGGGGGCGGCGCGACGGGAGGTCGCGCCGCCCCCGGCGGGACGGGGGGTGTCGCGGGCGGGATCAGGCGATGGCGAAGTCGTCGCCGAAGACGTTGCCCTGGCCGTACCAGCCGTGCAGGTACACCGTCACGGTGCCGGAGGCGCCGGTGGTGAACGGGACGGTCAGCTTGGTCCAGCCGGAGGCGTTCGTCCAGGTGCTGGCGGTGGCACCGCCGCTCACGCCGAGGTAGGCGTAGCTGCCCTGGACCCAACCGCTCAGCGTGTACGAGGTGTTGGGCGACAGCGTCACCGTCTGCTGGCACTGGCCGGTCTGGCCGGCGGTGGCCGCGGCCTGCAGGGCGTGGGCGCCCGAGTGGGCCGGGGTGGCGACCACCGAGCCGCCGCTCTGGCAGGTCCACGGGGCGAGGCCGCCCGTCTCCAGGCCGCCGTTCACCAGGCCGCCGGGCGGGGTGACCCCGGTGACGGTGAGGTTGTAGGTGCCGGTGTGGCTGCCGGAGGTGGCGTTGCCGGTGATCGTCAGCGGGTAGGTCCCGGCGGCGGTCGCGGCGGTGGTGGTGATGTTCAGGGTGGCGGTGCCGCCGGCGGTGACGCTGCCGGGGGTGACGGTGGCGGTGACGCCGGCGGGGGCGCCGGTGACGGTGAGGTTGACGCTCTGGGCGGAGCCGGCCGTCACGGCGGTGGAGACGGTCGCGCTGGTGGCGGAACCGGCCGCCACGGTGCCGGAGTTCGGGTTCACCGCGACCGAGAAGTCGTTGCCGGGCTGGGTGCTCGTCACCTTCAGCGAGTAACTGCTGGTGTGGCTGCCGGAGGTGGCGTTGCCGGTGATCGTCAGCGGGTAGGTCCCGGCGGCGGTCGCGGCGGTGGTGGTGATGTTCAGGGTGGCGGTGCCGCCGGCGGTGACGCTGCCGGGGGTGACGGTGGCGGTGACGCCGGCCGGGGCGCCGGTGACGGTGAGGTTGACGCTCTGGGCGGAGCCGGCCGTCACGGCGGTGGAGATCGTCGCGCTGGTGGCGGAACCGGCCGCCACGGTGCCGGAGTTCGGGTTCACCGCGACCGAGAAGTCGTTACCCACCGGGGTGCTGCTGGTGTACTGGGAGAAGATGTGGCTGAAGTCCCACTTGCCCTGGCTGATCCCGGAGCAGTCGTCCCGCCCGCCGGTGCCCGGGCAGCCGCCGTTGTCGCGCTGGAGGGCCCAGAACGACAGCGTGTTGATGCCCTTCGAGACGGCCCAGTTGTACACCGCGGTCGCGTTGGCGACGGTGAAGGTCTCCGCCGGGCCGAAGTCGTCGATGCCGACCATCTCGGTGACGCCGATGGAACCCCACAGCTGCGCCGGGGTCCTGGTCGGGTAGAGCTTGGCCAGCTGGTTGTAGAGGCCGGTCGCCGCGGTCTGGGTGTCGGCGGCCATGTCGTGCGCGGCGTTGTCGTAGTAGTCGAAGGTCATCAGGTTGACGACGTCGATCCGGGCGTTGTTCGTGACGGCGTTCTTCAGCACCGCGAGGCCGCTGGAGGCGAGGCCGCTGGTCGTCGTCGGCAGCGTGTAGGAGAACTGGATCGAGCGGCCGTTGGCGGCGGCCCAGTCCTGCACCAGCTTGATCGCCTTGTTGCGGCGGTCGATGCCGGCCGTGTTGGTCAGCGAGTTGTCCTCGATGTCCAGGTCGATCCGGCTGATGTCGTACGTGGTGATGACGTTCTCGAAGGCGGCCGCGATCTGGTTGACATCCGTGCAGCTGTCGGCCAGTTCGGTACCGGTGTTGTCGGCGGTGTAGCCGCCGAACGACGGGATCACGTCACCGCCGTTGGCCCGGATGGTGGCGATGTCCGCGCCGAAGGTGGCCTGCGAGACCGGCATCGAGCTGTCGCCGTTCCAGTACGGCGTGCAGGAGCCCTTGGTGGCGGCCTGGAGGAACGCCATCGTCAGGTGCTTGGCACCGGACTGGGCGGCGAGCGCGGCCGGGCTCTCGCCCGTCCAGGCCTCGAAGTACGGGGCGAAGACCCGGGTCGGCAGCGGGGTGGCGGCTTCGGCCGAGGCCGTCCCGACGGCGACCAGGCCGGCCGACGCGGCCAGTGTGACACAGGCCGTCAGGGCGGCCTGGAGTGTTCTGCGTAGACGCATGGAATTCTCCAACAGACTTGGTGGGGCAGGACGTTGGTGAAGAGCGGGGCTGCGCGGCGAAACCGTGGGACCGCGCAGGTGGCATTGCTGCGGAGCGGATGCTGCGGAATGTGGTGGGGGCGTGCGGCGGGTGGGCGTACGGAGCCCCCGTGCCATCCGGACGGGCGGACGACAGTGTGTGGGCAGGCGTGCGCCGTGCGGGTCGGGGGTGGAGCGGAGCAGGGCAGGGCAATGCCTCAGCCGCCGGTGGTCACACCCCCACAGTGCATCCCGGTCGGATCGACATGCTTATGGTTGGACTAGACCACTCGTCTGTCAAGAGTCCTAACTGTTCGTCGGCGGACGGGTCGGGCGGTCACCGGACGCACCGTCAGGGCTGCGCGGGCGGCGCGGTCGGAGCCCCACCGGCCCCAGGGGCGCGGCTCGGCGGGAGGGCCGCCGCCGGGGTCGGGAGGGTCTCAGGAGGCCTGAGCGAGCAGCTCGTCGACGAGCTCGGCGACCCCGTCCGGCCGGCGCCACCGGACGGCGGGGTGGTGCGCCGCCAGCCCGCGGACGGCGGTGGTCAGCCAGGCGTCGTCACCCAGCAGCTCGGCCCGCTTCCGGTCGACGACGAGGCCGAGCAGCGACTGCAGGAGCACGATCTCGCGGGAGGGGTAGAACGCGCGGTGGTGGCTGAACCCGGCCGACCACATGTCGTAGGGGTGCCGGACCATGGCCCGCAGGCAGGAGCCGTGGGTGGTGATGCCCGGGGTCCTGCTCAGCAGGCCGCCGACCCTGGAGCTGGAGAACCGGTCGGCGGTGACCGCCGATCCGGACGGTGCCACGCCGCCTTGGTGCCGTGGCCGCGCGCCGGTCGTTGCGCGCGGCCACGGCGGGCCCGGTGCTCAGGACACCGGGCGGCTCGGGGCGGTCCGCCCGTGGTGCGGGGCCGTCAGGCCGGCGGGCAGAGGGTGGCGCGCAGGGCGTCGATGATCTTCTCGGCCTTCTCGGCGCCGAAGCCCTGCGGGTGGTCGGGCGCGGTGAAGCGCTGGTTCACCAGCTCGACCAGCTTGGCCCGGTCCTTGGGGAACTGGTACATCGCCTGGCACTGGTTGCGGGCCCGGTCGACGGCCTCGTCGGGCTTGCCGCCGACGATCGCCGGGTCGATCGCGTCGAGCGCGGCGACCAGCTTGGCGGCGTCGGCCGAGCCCGGCTTGGCGGGCAGCCCGGCATCGGCCGGAGGCGCGGGCTTGGGCGGCGCCGACGTGGCGGGGGCGTCCGGGGCGTCGGGGGTGGCGGGCGGGGTCGATCCCGGCGCGGGCCCGTCGGGGCTGCCCGTGGCGGGCGCGCCGGGTGCGGTCGGGGTGGCCGGCGCGCCGGTGCCCGAGGGGTCGGCGGTACCGCCGGGGGCGGGGGTGCCCGGTGCGGACGCGGTGGCGGCGGCCGGGGTGGTGGGGGAGCCGGCCGCGGATCCGTCCGAACCCGAGCCGGACGAACAGGCAGCCAGGCTCACCGCGGCGAACGCCGTGAGGGTGGCGGCGAGGAGACGAGTGCGCATTCCGCCACACTGTCATGTTCGCGCCGCTCAAGGGAAGATCCCCCGACGGCGAAGCGGCGGCGTCCCGGGGGTCGCCCCCCGGACCGCCGCCGCGTGCTGTCACCGGCCGTACGCTCGGCCGGCTCGTACCGTCGGCCCGGCGCGTACGGTCCGCCGGTCGCCGGCACTGCCGGTCGGGCCGTCCGGCCGCCCGGCTCAGCTCAGGCCGTTGGCCTTCAGCCACTCCTTGGCCACGGCGGACGGGTCCTCCTTGTCCACCGCCACCTTCTTCATCAGCGTCGCCAGGCCGTCGGTGCTGAGCTTGGCCGACACGGCGTTCAGCGCGGCGACGGCGGGGGCGTCGACGGCCGTCTTGTTCACCAGCGGGGTGATGTTCTGCGCGCCGAACAGGTGCTTCGGGTCGGTCAGCGGGACGAGCTTCAGCTGGGCGATCTTCGGGTCGGTGGAGAAGACGTTGCCGACCTGGATCGAGCCGTCCTTGATCGCGTTGGCGGTGGTCTCGCCGGTCGGCTTCCACTCCTTGAAGGTCAGCCCGTAGACGTCCTTGAGCGGCTGCTCCTGGCGGGTCTTGAACTCCGGCGGCCCGCCGATGGTGAACTCGCCCGCCTTGGCGGCCAGGTCCTCGATGCTCTTCAGCTGGTACTTGTCGGCGCTCTCCTGGCTGATGCTCAGGGTGTCGTTGTCCTCGGCGGGCGAGGAGTCCAGGATGGCCAGCGAGGCGGGCAGCGTCTTCGCCAGTTCGGCGTTGACCTCGTCCTTGGTCGCGGCCGGCTTGCCGCCGAGGTAGGAGAGCAGCGCGCCGTTGTACTCGGGCAGCACGGTCAGGCTGCCGTTCTGCAGCTGCCCGTAGAGCACCTCGCGGCTGCCGATGTTGAACTTCTCCTCGACCTTGACGCCCTTGGCCTTCAGTGCCTGCGAGTAGATCGAGCCGAGCAGCACGTTCTCGGGGAAGTTGGCCGAGCCGACCACGACGGTCGAGCCCGAGCCGCCGGTCGTCGCGCCGGCCGGGGCCGAGGCGCCGCCGCCGAGCGGGTCGCCGCCGGAGGAGGAGCAGGCGGTGGCGCCGAGGGCGAGCGCGGCGACCGTACCGAGGAGCAGGGCCCGGCGGCCGCTTCGGCGGCGTGCGGATGTCGACATGGTGATAGGTGTCCTTTCGGGACGGCAGATGCTCGGTGGGACGAGCGGGACAAGCCTGCGGAGCGGGATCAGGGGGACTCGCGCGAGGAGCGGGCGCGGCGCTGGGCGCGCAGCCCGGGCGGGAGCGCGTAGCGGGCGAGCAGCGCGTAGAACAGCTGGGCGCCGACCGCGAGCAGCACCACGAGCAGCGCGCCGCCCACCGTCACGGCGTAGTTCCGGGTGGCCAGCCCGTCCATCACGTACCGGCCGAGCCCGCCGAGGCCGACGTACGCGGCGACCGTGGCCGTCGCGACCACCTGGACGGTCGCGGTCCGGAAGCCGGCCAGCAGGGTGGGCAGCGCGGACGGCAGGCAGACCTGCCGCAGCACCTGCGGGTGGGTCAGCCCCACGCCGCGCGCCGCGTCCCGGACGTCCGGATCGGTCCCGCGCACCCCCTCCACGGCGGCGACCAGCAGCGGCGGCGCGGCGAGCGCGACCAGTGGGATCAGCACGGCCGTGTCGCCGACCCCGGCGAGCAGCACCGCGAGCGTCACCAGGCCGAGCGTCGGCAGCGCGCGGGCGGCGCCGGCCAGCGAGGTGACGGCGGTGGCGCCGCGGCCGGTGTAGCCGATCAGCAGGCCGAGCGGCACGGCCAGCAGGGCCGCGAGGAGCAGGGCCTCGCCGGAGAGCACCAGGTGCTCGGTCACACGGTGCACGATCGAGTCCGGGCCGCTGCGGCGGTCCGGGGAGGAGAAGAAGTCCCCCAGCCAGGAGAGCCAGTTCATCGGCCGGCCCCCTTCTCCCGGACGGCCCAGGGCGCGAGCAGCCGCCGGGCGCCGACCAGGAGCAGGTCCACCGCCAGCGCCAGCGCGGCGATCAGCACGATGCCGGCCACGATCGGGGTCGGGAAGGTGCGCTGGAAGCCGTCGATGAAGAGGTAGCCCAGCCCGCCGCGTCCGACCAGGGCGCCGACGCTCGCCAGCGAGATGCTGGAGACCGCGGCGACCCGCAGGCCGGCGACCAGGTAGGGCACGGAGGCGGGCAGTTCGACGGCCGTCAGCCGGTGCCACGGCCCGTAGCCCATCGCGGTGGCCGCCTGGCGGACCGAGTCGGGGACGGCGTGCAGGCCGTCCACCGTGGTGGGCAGCAGGACGGCGACCGCGTAGAAGGTCAGCGGGATCATCACGGTGGCCTGGGTGGCCAGCCCGGTGTAGGGGATGAGCACCACGAAGACCGCCAGCGAGGGCAGCGCGTAGACGACGTTGAAGACGGCGGCCAGCGGCTGGTAGAGCCGGGGGTGGCGGGCGCAGGCCAGGCCGAGCGGGACGGCCAGCAGCAGGCCGATCAGGACCGGGAGCAGCGCGATCACCGCGTGGTCGGCGAGCAGGTCGCCCAGGTAGCCGAGGTGGTCGCCGATCCAGTACCACCGGACGATCGGTTCATCGTCCACCGGTGGCTCCGTCGGTCGCGTCCTCGTCCACCTCGCCCGCCCCGGGCGTGTCGTAGGCCTTGGCCATCGCTATCTCCTCGGCCCTGGGACCGGGCGCGGCCGCCAGGGCGGTCAGGACGGCCTCCCGGCTCGCCGTGCCGGTGGCCCGGCCCTCGGCGTCCAGGGCGACCGCGACCCCGGCGGGGGAGAGGACGGCGGCGTCCAGCGCGGAGCGCAGGGTGTCCGCCTGCGGGTGGTACCCGGCGACCGGGTGCAGCGCGGCGGCCGGGGCGTCCCGGTCGACCCAGCCGATCGGGCGGCGCTCGTCGTCCAGCGTCAACTCCCACCGGCCGTAGCGCAGTCCGTCGGCCACCGGGCGGACGGTGACGGCGGTGGCCGGGCGAAGGCCGAGCCCGCGCAGCCCGCGGTCACGGCCGAGGAAGGCGGCGACCTCGGCGTCGGCGGGCGCGGTGAGCAGCGTGTGCGGGTCGGCGAGCTGGGCGATCCGGCCCTGCTCGCGCAGCACCACGACCTGGTCGCCTAGCCGGATGGCCTCCTCGATGTCGTGCGTGACGAAGAGGACCGTCTTGTGCAGTTCGGACTGCAGCCGCAGCAGCTCGTCCTGGAGTCCGGCCCGCACCACCGGGTCGACGGCGCTGAACGGCTCGTCCATCAGCAGCACCGGCGGATCGGCGGCCAGCGCCCGGGCCACGCCGACCCGCTGCTGCTGGCCGCCGGAGAGCTGGAACGGGTACCGCTTGCCGGTCTCGGGCGCGAGCCCGACCAGCTCCAGCAGCTCGGCGGCCCGGGCCCGGGCCCGCTTCTTGTCCCAGCCGAGCAGGTAGGGGACGGTGGCGATGTTGTCGATCACCTTGCGGTGCGGGAAGAGGCCGGCCTGCTGGATCACGTAGCCGATGCCGCGGCGCAGCTTGGCCGGCTCCAGCTCGGCGACGTCCGTGCCGTCCAGGAGCACCCGGCCCGAGGTCGGCTCCACCATCCGGTTGACCATGCGCAGCAGGGTCGTCTTGCCGCAGCCGGACGGGCCGACCAGCACCGTCGTCCGGCCGGTGGGCACATCGAGGTCCAGGCCCCCCACGGCGATGGTGCCGTCGGGATGGCGCTTGCCGGCGCCGTCGAATCTGATCACGGGGAGTTTCCTCTGTCTCGGCGCCGCCCGGTGGTGGCGCCGATGGTGTCGGTCTGTCGGTCGTGGCGGTTTGTCGACAAGTGACGGCCCGTGAAGCGGCCGCCCTTCGTCGGATCAACTGCCCGGGCGTTCTTCCGCCCGCGTGGCTGCCCTGCATCGGACCGGCGGAAACTCCGATCAGACTATGACCTGAATCATCTCCTGTCCGTGATTTACCCTCCGCGTGGGGCGGCCGCCCCCGGGAGACCGGGCCCGGCCCGGGGCCGTCGGGCCGGCCGCCGAGGGGCCGCGGCGGTGCTGCCACCGGGCCGGACGCGCCCCGGACCAGGTGGGTGGGAGCGCCCTGCGGGCGGCCCGTTCAGCCGCCCTGCCGTTCAGCCGCCCTGACGCGTCGGCAGTCCGGCGGCCGCCCAGCCGACGAAACCGCCGTCCAGGTCCGTCGCCCGGTGCAGCCCCAGCTCGCGCAGCGAGGCGGCGGCCAGGCTGGAGGCGTAGCCCTCCGAGCAGACCACGACCACCTCGACGTCGTAGCCCTCGGCCTCCGGGATCCGGTGACTGCCCGTCGGATCGAGCCGCCACTCCAGCACGTTGCGCTCGATGATCAGCGAGCCGGGGATCTCGCCCTCGGCCGCCCGCTGCGCCGCCGGCCGGATGTCCACCAGCAGCGCGCCGTCCAGCTGGGCCTGGTACGCCTCCCGGGCCCGGGGCCGGTGGACCCCTTCGCGCGCGCGCTCCACCAGGTCGTCGATCGTGGTCACCATTGCTCCGGTCCTTCCTGCGAGGTGCGGACCAGTCCGCCGGCCCGCAGTTCGTAGTGCGCCATCGAGTCCAACGGCGGTGAGTAGGCGTGCAGCGTGACCGCGGGGCCCGCGCCCGTGTTGCGGACGTCGTGCACGTATTCCGGGCCGAAGGCCCGGGCGGTGCCGGCCGTGATCCGGCGGATCAGCAGGCCCTGCTCCGGCCCGCCGAGCGAGAGCTCCTCCAGCTCGCCGAGGGCGACGGCGAACGCGCCGCGCGAGCCGCCGTGGTCGTGGAAGCCGGTGGACTGGCCGGGCAGCCAGCTGATCAGCCAGACCTCGTGGTCCTCGTCGGCCACCAGGCGCCGGTACCAGCGTTCCTCGGTGGAGAGCCGGACGTGGTGGATCCACTGGTCGGGCTGCTCGGCGAGGTCGCGGACGATCGCGCGCAGGGACTTCGGGGTGAGCGGGGTACCGGTCCGCGCGGGCGCGGTGGTGGCGGAGTCGGCGGCGGTCGGGGCGTCGGGGGCGGCTTCGGTGCGGGCCGGGCCGGCCGGGGTGCCGGGGGCGAGGTCCAGGCTCATGTGGGCGTCCTCGGGGAAGGCGGAGCGAGCGGAGGTACGGCCGTACCCGGCGGGGGATGCAGGCCTGCCGGGTACGGGTGCGCCGGGAAACGGGGCGCGTCAGGAAGACGGGTACGGCTGCGCGGCGCGGGCCCTGGCGGACGTCACAGGGCGGGACCGGCGAGGAGGGGCAAGGTCAACAGGCACAGATGGAGCTCGCCTGGCGTCGCAGATCGACGTGCAGGCGGCAAACCAGAGTGGTGCCGGAGTCCATGCGCCGGATCCTTCCCGACCCGCGGGGCGTGAGTCAAGCGGGCCCGGTCACTCGTGCGTGGCGCGCCGGGGTGCTGGAGGCGCCGCGGCCGGGCGCGCTGCCGTGCTGGTCGGAGCCACCGGGGCGGTCGGCGCGGGGGCCGGTGCCGGGGTCGGTGCGGGGTCGGCCAGCGTCGCGCCGAGCACCGGGGCGGCCTGCTCGCCCAGATGGCGGCCGAGCGTCTGGTAGGCGTCGAACTGCCGGTGGTCGAACCACTGGTCGCTGGTGCTGTCGTTGGGGAACGCCGCGTTGGCCGCCGCGTAGGCGTGCAGCTCGTACGGCATGCCGACGGTGAGGACGGCCTGGACGACGATCAGCGTGCCGTGGTGCCGCCACTCGTCGCCGTGGGGGCCGTGGTGCCGGTCGCCGACGGCCGGGCCCACGCGGGTGTCGTCGCCGGGGGCGTCGAACGGGTCCGGGTAGCGGATGTCCCCGGTGATCACGGCCCGGGCGGAGAGCCGGCCCGCCAGGCGTGCCGCCAGACCGCGCAGCGACGTGTCGTCGCTGCCGGGGATCAGCAGCTCCGGCCGGTGCAGGGTGATGACGATGCCGAGCTCCTCGCGGGCGAGGGTGATCGCCGCCGCCAGACTCGCCGCGACCGGGGCGTCCCCGCTGGCGTCGACGCAGACGGCCGTCCGCACGCGGTGCCGGAGCAGCTCGACCAGGCCGAGGTTCTCGTAGTGGCCGCCGTCGGTGGTGAGCAGGAAGCGGTCGTCCATCGGGAAGCGGCCGCTCAGCTCGCGCAGCTGGTAGGGGAGCCGGCGGACGGCGGGCTGGGAGGGGAGCCGCCAGTCCCGCCCCGGCGCCCAGAGCGGCCCGAGCGCGGCCGGGTTGGGCAGCCAGGTGCCCAACCGGGCGTTGGTGACGGCGAACAGGCCCTGGTAGGCGCGGGACTGACGGCCCATCGCGGAGGAGAACGCGGCGCCCGAGACGGCCATCGCGGACTGCACGGTGAGGTCCCTGGCGATGTGCCGCCGGGTGCGCCGCTCCAGCAGGTCGGTGCGGGCGTAGCCGACGTCCGGCCCGCCCACGTAGTCGTGCGAGAAGGTGAAGGAGACGGCCCGGCGCCCGGGCGGCGTGCGGGAGCTGCCGGACAGGTTGGCCGCCGCCGCGAAGATCATCTGAGGGACGCCGGGGTGCCGGGCGCCGTAGTGGCTGAGCCAGGTCTGCTCTCGGTAGAAGTGGTACGGCCGGGCCAGTGCCTCACCGTCCTCGGTGGCGCGGCGGACGGCGAAGGCGGAAGCCAGCCGGCGCCGGTAGAACGGGTGCAGGCTCATCCACGTCTGGTCGAGGTTGAGCCCCACCGTGCCGAGCACGAGCGGCAGCAGCACCTGCGCGGTGGCGGGCCAGGCGTGGCCGGTGGCGACCGCCCAGCCGAGCGCGAGCAGCGCGCCCGACGACAGCGTGGCGAGCACCGCCCACACCAGCAGGTACTGGACCAGCCCGTCCGTCACCCCGCCGCCGAGCCGCCGGGTGCTGCGCAGCAGCCCGCCGAGCGCCGCCGCGCCCTGCTCGACGACCCGGCGCCCGCGCCACAGTATGCCGAGCAGCAGGGTGAGGTAGCTGAGGAGGACGGTCAGGCTGAGCCCGGCGCCGGTCTGCCGGGCGCCGACCGCCAGCTCCTGCTGCAGCCAGACCGCGCCCCAGGCCAGCCCGGGCACCACCAGCACCCCGGCGGCCACCAGCGCGGCCAGGGCGAGGGCGCCGTGCGAGAGCCGCCGCAGGGTGCGCGGCAGCGGGGTGTCCCAGCCGAGCTGCGAGAAGGCGAGCAGCCAGAGCAGCCAGCAGAGCGCGGCCGCCGCGAGCAGCCCGAGCAGCGCGAGGACGGCCGGCTGGCGGACGGCGAGCGCGCCGAGCCGGCCGGCCCCGCCGGTGCGCAGGCCGACGGCGGCCAGCGCGTCCAGGTCGGTCAGTGGGACGAAGTGGTAGAAGCGGCTGAGCCCCAGGCCGAGCACCAGGACGGCGGCGAGCAGCAGGGCCAGCGCCGCCACCAGACCGCGGAGCAGCGTACCGAGGGCGACCAGCCACTGGCCGGCCCCGTCCGCGAGGTACTTGGCGTGCCGGCGGAGGTGGTCCTCCTCCGGCGAGCCGGGCTCCAGGACGTCGTCCGCCGTCAGGCCGGAGACGGCGTGCTCCGGGCCGCCGGGCGCGGAGTCGCTGAGGGCGAGCTGCAGCGCGCCCGTGGTGTAGCCGCCGCCGGAGACGGAGACCAGGTAGCGGGCCTGCTTCAGCCAGGGCCGCAGCGCCTGGAGGACGCCGAGGGTGACGCAGGCGGAGCGGATGCCGCCGCCGGAGACGCAGAAGCCGAGCCGGGCGGGCTCCCGGCCGGGCGGCACCCGGGTGCCGTTGCGCCAGCGGGCGTGGCGGTCGAGCGGCCCGTGCGGGCGCGGGCCGGCCGGCCAGCGCCCGCCGTGGCGGGTGGCCACCGGCCACGGCGGGATCAGCTCGGGGCCGGCGTCGGCCGGTCCGGCGCCCCCGGCGCGGGCCGGCGCGGGCGGCCGCCGCAGGACGCCGCGCGCCGCGCGGTGGACGGTGATCGTGAGCACGGCCAGGGCCATCGCGCCGGCCGGCAGCAGGAGCAGCCACTTGACGGTGGCGAGCGCGGTGGCGGCGGCGAAGGGCGCGTCGGAGCCGGCGTGCGGGCCGGGGCCGGTGCCGAGCCCGTCCAGCCCGATGCCGAGCAGCGCGTTCTCCGCGATGTCCAGGGCGCCCGCGAGCAGGCCGGCGGCCCCGGTGGCGAGCGCGGTGAGCCGCCAGTGCGGACGGGTGAGCACGTACCGGCCGAGCAGCCCGGCCGCCGCGAGGGTCAGGGTCCAGCCGCCGAGCAGCCAGGGCTCGGCCCGCAGCGCCGCGAGGTGGTCGGCGGCCCGCCCGGCGACCACGGCTCCGGCGGAGGCGGCGGAACCGGCCAGTTGCAGCCGCACGCTCCGCACCGCGGGCGCCCACCGGGCGAAGAGCAGGCTCCCCAGCACGAGGGGCAGCGGCACGGCCAGGGCGAGCAGCAGCCCGGCCCACGGCGGTACCGGACCCGGCGGAGGGTCGGGGGGCGCGCCACCCGGCCCGGGCGCGGCGGATGCGGCCTTCACCTCGACCTCCCCCCGTGGGGCCGGCCCGGACGACCGCCGGGAACTCACCGTCCGGAGCGCCCCGGTGACGGACCGGAGCAGCGTCCACCGGCGTCTTACCCCGACGCGCGGTACTTCGCACCCGGATTCACCCGAATGGGTAAGGAGTGCGGCAGTGGGGTAGTTGAGCGTTTCATCCCGTCCAGAAGCACCCGCGTGTCCGCGTAACAGGATCGCCCCGGCCGCGTTACGTCCGACGTATTGTCAGGCCACCGAGGCCGGGCCTACGGTCTACTGACCACGTTCTACGCACGTAGATGTGTGCGTCGCCGCATGCCGACGCGTGCCGGAACCGAGGCAGATCCGCCCCGTCAACCCTCAGACCGCAGGCCCGACCCCCCGGCCGGGCCACGGAGTTGCGGAGGTACCCATGTCGCAGATCGTCCGTGCCGCCCTCGTGCAGACCCGGTGGACCGGTGATCAGGAGACGATGATCGCCCTCCACGAGCGCCACGCCCGCGAGGCCGCCGCCCAGGGGGCGAAGATCATCGGTTTCCAGGAGGTCTTCAACGCCCCGTACTTCTGCCAGGTCCAGGACCCGGAGCACTACCGCTGGGCCGAGGCCGTCCCGGACGGCCCCACCGTCCGCCGGATGCGGGACCTCGCCCGCGAACTCGGCCTGGTCGTCGTCGTCCCCGTCTACGAGGAGGAGCAGCCCGGCGTCTACTACAACACCGCCGCCGTGATCGACGCCGACGGCAGCTACCTCGGCAAGTACCGCAAGCACCACATCCCCCAGGTCAAGGGCTTCTGGGAGAAGTACTACTTCAAGCCCGGCAACCTCGGCTGGCCCGTCTTCGACACCGCCGTCGGCAAGGTCGGCGTCTACATCTGCTACGACCGCCACTTCCCCGAGGGCTGGCGCGCCCTCGGCCTGGCCGGGGCCCAGATCGTCTACAACCCCTCCGCCACCAGCCGCGGCCTCTCCGGCTACCTCTGGCAGCTCGAACAGCCCGCCGCCGCCGTCGCCAACGAGTACTTCGTCGCCGCGATCAACCGGGTCGGCACCGAGGAGTACGGCGACAACGACTTCTACGGCACCTCCTACTTCGTGGACCCGCGCGGCCAGTTCGTCGGCGACGTCGCCTCCGACAAGGAGGAGGAACTCGTGGTCCGCGACCTCGACCTCGGCCTCATCGAGGAGGTCCGGCAGCAGTGGGCGTTCTACCGGGACCGCCGGCCCGAGGCCTACGGTCCGCTCACCGAGGCGTGAGGGAGGCACCCACCGTGACCCGCACCGTCATCCGCGGCGGCCTCGTCATCACGGCCACCGACGAGATCCACGCCGACGTCCTGATCGAGGGCGAGCGCATCGCCGCCCTCGCCGCCACCGACAGCGACGCCGCCCGGGCCTGGACCGCCGACACCGTCATCGACGCCACCGGCCACTACGTCGTCCCCGGCGGCGTCGACGCCCACACCCACATGGAGCTGCCCTTCGGCGGCACCGCCGCCTCCGACACCTTCGAGACCGGCACCCGCGCCGCCGCCTGGGGCGGCACCACCACCATTGTCGACTTCGCCGTCCAGCCGGTCGGCGGTTCGCTGCGCGAAGGCCTCGACACCTGGCACGCCAAGGCCGACGGCAACTGCGCCGTCGACTACGCGTTCCACACCATCGTCTCGGACGTCAACGACGCGGTCCTCAAGGAGATGGACGCCCTCGTCGACTCCGGCGAGTCCACCTCCTTCAAGCTCTTCATGGCCTACCCCGGCGTCTTCTACAGCGACGACGGCCGCATCCTGCGCGCCATGCAGCGCGGCGCCGCCAACGGCGGGCTGATCATGATGCACGCCGAGAACGGCATCGCCATCGACGTCCTCGTCGAGCAGGCGCTCGCGGCCGGCCGCACCGACCCCCGGTACCACGGCGAGGTCCGCCGCGAACTCCTGGAGGCCGAGGCCACCCACCGCGCCATCAAGCTCGCCCAGGTCGCCGGCAGCCCGCTCTACGTCGTCCACGTCTCCGCCGCCTCCGCCCTCGCCGAGCTCGCCCGGGCCCGTGACGAGGGCCTGAACGTCTTCGGCGAGACCTGCCCGCAGTACCTCTTCCTCTCCACCGACAACCTCGCCGAGACCGGGGCCGACGGCTTCGAGGGCGCCAAGTACGTCTGCAGCACGCCGCTGCGACCCCGCGAGCACCAGGAGGCGCTCTGGCGCGGGCTGCGCACCAACGACCTCCAGGTGGTCTCCACCGACCACTGCCCCTTCTGCTTCGCCGGCCAGAAGGAGCTCGGCCGCGGCGACTTCTCCAAGATCCCGAACGGGCTGCCCGGCGTGGAGAACCGGATGGACCTCCTCCACCAGGCCGTCGTCGACGGTCACCTGACCCGCCGCCGCTGGATCGAGGTGGCCTGCACCACCCCCGCCCGGATGTTCGGCCTGCACCCGCGCAAGGGCACCATCGCCCCCGGCGCCGACGCCGACGTGGTCGTCTACGACCCCACCGCCGTGCAGACCGTCTCCGCCGCCACCCACCACATGAACGTCGACTACTCGGCCTACGAGGGGCGCCGGCTCACCGGCCGGGCCCGCACGGTGCTCTCCCGCGGCACCGTGATCCTCGACGACGGCACCTGGCTGGGCCGCGCCGGACACGGCGCCTTCCTGCGCCGCGACACCTGCCAGTACCTCACCTGACCCTCTCCCCGCACCGCCGTGGCCCGGGGCCGTGCGTCGGCCCCGGGCGGCCCCACCCTTCCCTGGAGCTCCCCGATGGACATCGGCCTCGTCCTGCAGACCGACCCGCCCGCCCGACTGCTCGTCGACCGCATGGTCCGCGCCGAACGGGCCGGGTTCAGCCACGGCTGGACCTTCGACTCCTGCGTCCTGTGGCAGGAGCCCTTCGTGATCTACAGCCGGATCCTCGCCGAGACCACGACGCTGACCGTCGGCCCGATGGTCACCAACCCCTCCACCCGCACCTGGGAGGTGACCGCCTCCCTGTTCGCCACCCTCAACGACATGTACGGCAACCGCACCGTCTGCGGCATCGGCCGCGGCGACTCCGCGATGCGGGTGGCCGGCCGCCGCCCCGCCACCCTCGCCCGGCTCTCCGAGGCCATGCACGCCATCAAGGAGCTGGCCGAGGGCCGCACCGTCGAGGTGGACGGCACCGAGATGCACCTGCCGTGGGTCCGCGAAGGCGCCCTGCCGGTCTGGATGGGCGCCTACGGGCCCAAGGCGCTGGCCCTCACCGGACGCCAGGCCGACGGCTTCATCCTCCAACTCGCCGACCCCTACCTCACCGAGTACATGATCAAGGCCGTCCGCGCCGCCGCCGCCGAGGCGGGCCGCGATCCCGACACGGTCACCATCTGCGTCGCCGCCCCCGCCTACGTCACCGCCGACGACTCCCCGGCCGCGCTCGCCCACGCCCGCGAGCAGTGCCGCTGGTTCGGCGGCATGGTCGGCAACCACGTCGCCGACCTGGTCACCCACTACGGCGAGCACTCCAGCCTCGTCCCCGAGGCCCTTACCGCCTACATCAAGGACCGCCAGGGCTACGACTACAGCCACCACGGCCGGGCCGGGAACCCCGACACCGCGTTCGTGCCCGACGAGATCGTCGACCGCTTCTGCCTGATCGGCCCGCCCGCCGCCCACCGGGACCGCCTCGAACACCTCCGCTCCCTGGGCGTCGACCAGTTCGCCGTCTACGCCATGCACGACGCGGTCGAGGCCACCATCGACGCCTACGGCACCGACGTCATCCCCCGGCTCCGGCAGGAGGCGCGCCCCGGTGAAGGGTGACCCGCCGCCGACCGACCGCGCCGCCGCCACCGGCCAGTACGAGCACGGGGACGGCCGGGTCGAACCCGACCCCGCCGCCCCCGTGCTGCCCGCCAACGGCTTCACCAACGACGACCTGCGGCCCGTCCCGGTCGCCCGCCGCACCTGGACCACCTACAACTTCCTCGCGCTCTGGGTCGGCATGGCCCACAACATCCCGTCCTGGACGCTCGCCTCCGGCCTGGTCGCGCTCGGCATGGACTGGAAGCAGGCCGTCCTCACCATCGCCCTGGCCAACCTCGTCGTGCTCATACCGATGCTGCTCACCGGCCACGCGGGTACCAAGTACGGCATCCCGTTCCCGGTCTTCGCCCGCGCCTCCTTCGGCCTGCGCGGCGCCAACCTGCCGGCGCTGCTGCGGGCCGCCGTCGCCTGCGCCTGGTTCGGCATCCAGACCTGGATCGGCGGCGAGGGCATCTTCCTGCTCGCCGGCAAGCTCCTCGGCGAATCCTGGCGAACCGCGGCCGAGTTGGGCGGCCACCCGTGGACGCAGTGGCTCTCCTTCCTGCTGTTCTGGCTGATCGAGATGGCCGTGATCGCCCGCGGCATGGAGACCCTGCGCCGGTTCGAGAACTGGGCGGCCCCGTTCGTCATCGTCGGGGCGCTGGCCCTGCTGGCCTGGATCACCGTCAAGGCGGGCGGCTTCGGACCGCTGCTCGACCAGCCGTCCCGGCTCGGCTGGGGCGGCGACTTCTGGAAGGTCTTCTTCCCGGCGCTGATGGGCATGATCGGGTTCTGGTCGACCCTCTCGCTCAACATCCCCGACTTCACCCGCTTCGGCGGCAGCCAGCGCGCCCAGATCCGCGGCCAGGCGCTCGGGCTGCCCACCACGATGACCCTCTTCGCGCTGCTCTCGGTGCTGGTCACCTCCGGCTCCCAGGCCGTCTACGGCGAACCGGTCTGGGACCCGATCGCGCTCGCCGCGAAGATGGAGAGCCCGGTGGGCATCCTGTTCGCCCTGCTGACCGTGCTGGTCGCCACGCTCTCCGTCAACATCGCGGCCAACGTCGTCTCGCCCGCGTACGACCTCGCCAACCTGCTGCCCCGGCTGATCACCTTCCGGACCGGGGCGCTGATCACGGGTGTGATCGGGATCGCGCTCTTCCCCTGGAAGCTGATCTCCGACCCGCACGTCTACATCTTCACCTGGCTCGGCCTGGTCGGCGGCCTGCTCGGCACGGTGGCCGGCGTGCTGATCGCCGACTACTGGGCGCTGCGGCGCACCCGGCTGCTGCCGGCCGAGCTCTACCGGCCGCACGGCGCCTACTGGTACACCGCCGGCTGGAACTGGCGGGCCGTGACCGCCCTGGCCACCGGCGGCGTGCTGGCCGTCGGCGGCTCCTACGGCGGCCCGTTCCCGGCCGACGGCCTGCTGCCCGTCCTCAAATCGCTGGCCGACTACGGGTGGGCCGTCGGCTTCGCCACCTCGTTCGCCCTCTACCTCGTGCTGAGCCGGGGGACGGGCCGGCGCCGGCGGTAGGGGCGGGCCGTCGGGGCCGTTCGGGGGCCGTTCCGGGGGCGCGTGGGGGCCGGTGGGGCCGTTCGGGGTCAGGAGGCGAGGCGGTCGACGGCGGCCAGGACCCCGGCGGTGCCGTCCTCGGCGGCCAGCGCGGCGGCGACGGCCCGGGCGCGCTCCCGGTAGTGCGGCGTGTCCAGCGTGCGGCGGACGGCGGCGGCCAGGCGGGCGGACGTGAGGGCGGGGAGCGGGACCGGCCCGGGGGAGGTGCCCAGGCGGGTGAGGCGCGCGGACCAGAACGGCGCGTCGAGCTGGGCGGGCACGGGGACGGCGGGCGTGCCGGCCCGCAGGGTGGCGGCGGTGGTGCCGGCCCCGGCGTGGTGGACGACGGCGGCCATCCGCGGGAACAGCCAGTCGTGCGGGGTGTCGTCGATGGTGAGGACGTCGTCGGAGTCGGCCGCGCCGAGGCCGCTCCAGCCGGCCTGGAGGACGGCCCGCACCCCGGCGGCACGCAGTCCGGCGAGGACGGTGGCGCTCAGCGCCGCCGGATCGGGGACGACCAGGCTGCCGAAGCCGACGAAGACCGGCGGCGGCCCGGCGGCGAGGAAGTCGACGAGGCGGTCCGGCGGTCGCCACCCGGGCTCGGGGTGCGGCCACCAGTACCCGGCGACCTCCAGGCCGGGTCGCCAGTCGGCGGGGCGCGGCACGACGGTCGGGGAGAAGCCGTGCAGCACGGCGTGGGCGCGCCGGGTCCGGGCGATGCCGCGCGCCGGCAGGCCGAGCCGGTGGCGCAACCCGCGGACGGCGGGCGCGAAGAGGCGGTCGGCGGCGGCCTCCACGGCGTGGCCGGCGAGCAGGTTCCCGGTCCGGCCCAACGACCGGGTGCCGGTCACGGAGGGCGCGAACTCCCGGGTGGGGGCGATCGGTTGGAGGTAGAGGCCGATGCTGGGGATGCCGGCGGCCTCGGCGGCGACCTGGCCGAGCGGGGTGGTGGCGCTGGTGGTGAGCAGCAGGTCGGTGCCCTGGGCGGTGGCCGCCACGATGGCGTCGCCGAGGGCGGGCATGAAGGAGCGGCCGAGGCGCAGGAGTTGGAGGAGGGCCAGCGGTCCGGAGCCGGACCGCAGGACCCGCTGGCCGCGGTCGGAGGCGAGTTCGGCGCGCGGATCGACCGGGAGCGGGCGGAACTCCAGGCCCGCGGCACGCACCTGGCCGGCGAAGGTGGTGTGGGTGGCGACGGCCACCTGGTGGCCGGCCGCGCGGAGCCGGGCGCCCAGACCGGTGAAGGGCGCCACATCGCCCCGGGACCCGGCGGTGGCGATCAGGATGCGCATGGCCGCAGTATCGCGGCGCGGCCGGTCGCGCCGCCGGGTGCCACGCCCGGCGCACTGCAACCGAGGGGGCGCACGGCGGCGTCCTCGCCGGTGAGACGGCCCGCTGGGAGTGCCGTGACGGAGGGCGGGAGGACGCATGAGCATCATCGCGTGGATCGTGCTGGGTCTGGTGGCCGGGGCGCTGGCGAAGCTGCTGCTGCCGGGCAGGGACCCGGGCGGTCTGGTGGTGACCACCCTGATCGGCATCGCCGGGTCGTTCGTCGGCGGCTGGATCTCCTCGCGGATCCTGGACAAGCCGGTCTCGGCGCACTTCTTCGACCTGGCCACCTGGGGCTCGGCGATCGGCGGCGCGCTGGTCCTGCTGATCCTCTACCGGATCTTCTTCGGCAACTCCCGCAGCTGAGCGCCGTAGGTGACCGCCTGCGGTGGCCCCTGCCGGTGACCGGCAGGCCGGGTCGGGAGTCGGAACCGCCCGACCCGCCCGAACCGGCCGACCCGCCCGGCCGTGCCGGCTACGGCTCGGCCACCCACCCGGGCAGGTCCTCGCGGGCGTCCAGCCAGGCGGCGGGCACCCCGGCGAGGCCGGTCCGGGCGGCGACCACGCCGCCCGCGATCGCGCACGTGGTGTCCATGTCGCCCCAGCCCTCCAGGGTGTGCCAGAGCGCGTCCGGCAGGGAGTCCAGGTGCGTGGCGGCGGACCAGAGGGCGAACGGCACGGTGTCCGGGGCGGAGATCAGGAGCCCGGACCCGAGGACCTGAGCGGCGTGCCGGACGCTGGTGTGCCCCGGCAGCCGGGCGGCGATCCGCAGTCCGGAGCGGACGTCGCTGTCGGGCAGCCGGGCGGCGACCTCGGTGATCAACTCGGCCCGACCGGGCGGGCGCTGCCCCCGGCTGCGGGCGGCGAGCGCCGCCGCCAGCGCGACCGCGACGGCCCCCGCCACCGCCTCCGGGTGGAAGTGCGTGGTGAGCGCCTGCAGTTCGGCCTGCCGGGCCACGGTGTCCAGGTCTTCGGCGAACCAGGCGCCCAGCGGGGCGGCCCGCATGGCGGCGCCGTTCCCGTAGGAGCGCTGCCCGCCGAGCTGCTCCGCGGTGACGCTCCGCCAGTCGGCGCCCGCACCCACCGCCCGCAGCACGCCGTGCATCGACGGCCCGTACTTGCGCCCGTACTCGGTGGCGTACTCCTCGGCGAACCCGGCCGCCAGTTCGTCCTGCTGGACCGCACCGCGGTGACGGAGATGACGGACCAGGACGAGCGCCATCGCGGTGTCGTCCGTCCAGTGCCAGGGCGCCGGGCGGGGCAGCCGGGCACCCAGTGCGGCGGGAGCCTCGTCGAGCGGGGCGGAGAACCAGCGGTCGCCGAAGGCGTCGCCGAGGGCGAGGCCTTGCAGGCTGTCCAGCGCCGGTCCGGTGGCACGCAGGCCGTCCTCCCGAGGGGAATCGATCATGCGCGGGAGTCTGCCGGGTGCCGCCACGGTGGGGCGAACGCTTTTCGGCGGTGGGGCCGGGCGCGAGCCGGGCCAGGACGTGCGGCCCCGGGTGTGCGGGTCCGGGTGTGCGGGCCAGGATGTGCGGGCCAGGATGTGCGGCCCCGGGTGTGCGGGTCCGGGCACGAGGGTGGTCGGTCAGCGGGTGAGGAGGCCGCCGAGGAGGAGCTTCCAGAGGGCGGCGAAGCGCTCCGGTGCCTGGGGGTCGGACCACTCGGCGGCGTACGCGGGGTCGTGGAAGTGTGCGGTCGCCTCGAACAGGGCCCGGGCGGTCGGGCCGACCGGAGCCGGCCCGAACTCCCCGCTGTTCACCCCGGCCTGGACGATCCGGCCGATCTGTTCGACCAGGGTGTCGATGTGGGCCTCGACGGTGCTGCTGGTCTCCGCGACCAGCACCAGGTAGGTCGCGAACAGCTGGGGGTCGTCGAGCGCCTTCTTCCGCTTGGCGGCGAACAGCGTCTCCAGCCAGCGGTGCAGGCGCTCCACCGCCGGGCCGGACTCGGCGGTGATAGACGCCAGGCTGTCGTGCGCCTGGTCGAGCCAGCGCTGGGTGACGGCCTCGCGCAGCGCCGCCTTGCTGGGGAAGTGGCGGTAGACGCTGCCGTGGCTGACGCCGAGGGTGCGGGCGACGTCCACCACGGTGGCCTTGGCGGGGCCGAACCGCCGGAGGACCTCCTCCGTCGCGCCCAGGATCTGCTCGGGAGTGAGTGCGCTGTCCGTGGTCACGGGGAGGTACGTCCTAACGGGGTGGTGCGTCCGTCGCCGGGGCGGCGGACGGTGCTGCGGCTGACGGGCGGGCCGGGGCGGGGCCCCGCCCCGGCCGCGAACCGGCGACCGCCGGGGTGCCGGTCAGTGCTCGCTGTCGAGGTGGGCCATCTGAGCGGCAGCGTACCTGTCCCCGGCGGCGGACCCGGCGGGGACGGCGGCCTCGATGGCGGCGAGGTCGGCCGGAGTGAGGGCGACGTCCAGCGCGCCGAGGGCCTCGGCGAGCCGGTCGCGACGGCGGGCGCCGACCAGCGGCACGATGTCCTCGCCGCGCGAGGCGACCCAGGCGATCGCGACCTGGGCGACGCTCGCGCCCCGCTGCTCGGCGACCGCGCGCAGCGCCTCGACCAGGTCGAGGTTGTGGGCCAGGTTGTCGCCCTGGAAGCGGGGGCTGTGGCCGCGGAAGTCCGAGCCGGCCAGCGCGCGCCCGTTGTCCCAGTGCCCGCTGAGCAGCCCGCGCGAGAGCACGCCGTACGCGGTGACGCCGATGCCCAGCTCGCGGGCGGTGGGCAGGATCTCGGCCTCGATGGACCGCGAGAGCAGTGAGTACTCGATCTGCAGGTCGCTGATCGGGTGCACGGCGGCGGCCCGGCGCAGCGAGTCGGCGCCGACCTCGGACAGGCCGATGTGGCGGACGTGACCGGCCTTGACGAGGTCGGCGATCGCGCCGACCGTCTCCTCGATCGGAACGCTCGGGTCCAGCCGGGCCGGGCGGTAGACGTCGACGTAGTCGGTCCGCAGCCGGCGCAGCGTGTAGGCGAGGGCGGTCTTGGTGGCGGCCGGGCTCGCGTCGTAGCCGAGCCACTGGCCGTCCGGGGCGCGCTGGGCGCCGAACTTCACGCTGATCTGCACGCTCGCGCGGTCCCGACCGCGCAGCGCGTCGTGGATCAGCAGTTCGTTGTGGCCCATGCCGTAGAAGTCGCCGGTGTCGAGCAGGGTGATGCCCGCGTCGAGTGCGGCGCGCACGGTCGCGATGCTCTCGGCCTCGTCGGCCGGGCCGTAGAGGTCGGACATGCCCATGCAGCCGAGGCCGAGGGCGGAGGTGGTGGGGCCGGTGGCGCCGAGCGGGCGCTGCGGGATCCGGGAGGTCGTGGTCACGGGGTGCTCCGGCGGGGTGAGGGGGTGGAGGGTCCGGCGGCCGCGCGGGGCGCGGGCCTGCCGGGTTCCACTATGGCACCTCGACTGACAGATTTCAAAGTTTGTCAGCCGTCATCTGTCAGTCGTCAGCTGTCACCTGTTGCCTGTCACCTGTCAGTCGTCACCTGTCATTCGTCAGTCGCTCACCCGGCTGCGGTTCTCGTAGGCCAGATCCGTGTACTCGGGGTGGCGCAGCATCCAGCCCTTGATGAACGGGCAGGTCGCCAGTACCGCCAGGCCCCGTTCGCGTGCGTCGTCCAGCGCGGCCCGGGCCAGCGCGCTGCCGACCCCCTGCCCCTCGAACGCCGGCTCGACCACGGTGTGCGGGTAGACCACCAGCCGGTCGCTGCGGATGTACTCGGCGAAGCCCGCCGGGGCGCCGTCCACCCGGGCCTCGAAGCGGTTCTCGGCCTCGGCGTCGTGCACGGTGACGGTCATCGAAGGCTCCTCGCGGTAGGTCGCGGGGCCGGGGCCGGCCCCGGTCCATCATCGAGTTCCGGCGGCCGCACCGCCCGTCGGTCGGCCGGGTGTTGCCGCGGCCGCGCCGTCTCCGCGCCGGACGGCCTCGCCGTCCGGTGGACCGCGGGTCGCCCCCGGCGAGGGGCAACCGGGCGCCCGGGCAACGCACTTGGGCCGGTGCCGGGTCGCCCGGGCCGGCCCCGGGCGCGCCGCCCCGGTGCTCTCGCCCGGTCACCTCCGCCGCGACGTCCACCCGGCCGACGGGCCGCACCACGAGTGCCTCCGCCGCCGCCGCGTATCGCGACGGACGGCCGCGCCGACGGCCCGCTTCCTCGTACCGGGCGCTGAGCCGGGGTCACCCATCCGGCGTGGAAAACCCGCGCCTTGGGCGTTTGGGCTGCCGAACCCGGGCGCCGGGTCCATGGTGGAGATGGGCGCGATCCGGCGACCGCGCTCGCGCGCCGATCCAGGCCCGCGCGCCGTGCGCCCGCCGCCGTTCTCCGACGGGTGCCCGAGGCAGGGCCCGGCCCTCCGGCGCGCTGGGAGCAGGGCCACCTCGCAGGAAGCCGAACGGTTCTTCTAGGCTCACATCTCGGCTTCCCCGTGGTGGTGCCGTTGCTGCGCCCGCCGCATCGAAGCCGCCGTCCACGGGGGCTCCGGGCCGACCGGGGCCTCCGGATCGAGCGAGGAGGACGCAATGCCAAGCATGCCGCCCAGCCGTTCCACCGCACTTGGGCCAGACGGGCCGACCTGGCAGGTCGTACGCCGGGCCGGGGCCGCGCGCCCCGGCTGGTCCGGGCACCCGGGCTGGTCCGGTCGGCCGGTCCGGCCGCTGAATACCGGCGGCGGCCGCGGAGGCGAGCGTTGAGTCCTCAAACCGTCCGGCCGCCCGCCGCGTCGACCGTGACCACCGCGGCCGCCGGCCCCTCCTCGGCCACCGTCGCCCCTGTGACTCTCGCCACAGCCACAGCCACAGCCACAGCCACGGCCACCGCCGCAGCCACGGCCACGGCCCCAGGTCAAACCACAACCACACCCAAGGCCGCGGCCGTGGCTGCGGCGGTACAGGCGGTGCGGTCCGCACCGGCGCCGGCCGCGGCACCGGTCGCGACACCGGCCGCGACGCCGCCCCGGCCCGAGCCCGCCCCGTCGGCCCGCCCCACCGCCTCCGCCCAGGCGTTGCCCGTGGAGCCGCCCGCCCCTCCGGCCGCCGACGGTGATCCCCACGCCGGCCTGACCGCCGCCCTCCCCGGACTGCCCCAGGCCCTCGGCTCCCGCGCCCGTACGCTGGCCGGAGCCGTCCGACGCCGCTGCGCGGACCTCGCCCGTATCGAGTCGCCCAGTGGCGACGCGCCCCGACTCGACGCCCTCGCCGAGGAGTTGGCCGCCGGATTCCGCGCGACCGGCGCCACCGCCCACCGCGAGCCCGGCCCCGCCGGTGATCACCTGGTGCTCCAGTGGGACGGCCAGGACGAGAGCCTGCCGCACCTCCTCGTGGTCGGCCACCACGACACCGTCTGGCCGGCCGGGATCCTGAACGACTGGCCGGTGACCGAGCAGGACGGCACCCTCAGCGGCCCCGGCGTCGTCGACATGAAGGGCGGACTCGCCGTCCTGGAGGGCGCGTTCGCCCTGCTGGCCGACCTCGGTCAGCGCCCGCACCGCACCGTCCGGCTGGTCGTGGTCTCGGACGAGGAGGTCGGCAGCCCGGACGGCAGACGCCTGGTCGAGCGCCAACTGCGCGGCGCGGTGGCCGTCCTGGGGCTCGAACCGCCGCACCCGGACGGCCGGCTCAAGACCGCCCGCCGGGGCAGCACCCGGGTGCGGCTCACCGTCACCGGGCGGGAGGCGCACGCCGGCAACGACGCCGGCGAGGGGGTCTCCGCGGTGGACGAGCTGGTCGACCAGCTGGTCGCGGTCCGTGACCTCGCCCGCCGGCCCGGTACCGAGCTCAACGCCGGGCGGATCAGCGGCGGTACCCGCGCCAACGTGGTCGCCGGCCGGGCCGAGGCCGAGCTGGGTCTGCGCTTCTCCACCGGTGAGGCGCAGCGCCGCACGCTCGACAGCCTCGCCCGGCTCACCGCGCTGCGGCCCGGGGCCCGGGTGCGGACGGAGGTCCTGTCCAGCCGGCCGGCCTGGCCGGAGCGCACCGCCAACCCGCTGCTGCGGCACGTCCGGTCGCTCGCGGCGGTGCTCGGGCAGCAACTGGACGGCGGCCCGGCCGGCGGCGCCGGTGACACCAACCTGCCGGGCTCGCGCGGCCTGCCGACGCTGGACGGCTTCGGCGCGGTCGGGGCCGGGGCGCACGCCCGGCACGAGCACATCCGGATCGATCAGCTGGCGCCCCGGATCGCGCTGCTGGCGGCGCTCCTCGCCGTACCGCTGCCGCGCCTGCGGGACCGGTCGGAGGGGTGAGCGCGCCCCCGTCGCGGTAGCGGCGGGCCGGGCCGGGTGGGCCCGTCGTCCGACCCCGGACGGCGGGCCCACCGCCGTGCGGCCGGCTGCGGTGAGCGGCTCCCGCGCCGGGGCCGCGGTGACGTGCCGCGACGGACGGGTCGCTGCCCAGCGGGGTCCGGCGAGGCCACAGCGGGGCCCCGGTGAGGCCCCCGGGGAGACGGCGGCCGCCACCCGCACCCCCGCCCGGGGCGGTCCCCGGCGCGGGAGCGAGCCCCGGCGGACCCCGGGCGGCCCGGTTCCCTTGTCAGGGCGCCGCCTCACCGCGCACAATGGTACCGACCGAACGGTCAGTCGGTTGCCGTGAGGGCGGCGGCCGAGCCCGGCACACCGCGCTGCCGGTGGCCGGTGCACGGGGCGCCGGTGCGGGGACGCGAGCGGATCGCGCCCGGGCACCGGCCGCCGGGGCACCGGCCGCCGGGGCACCGGCCGCCGGGCGCGGACCGCAGGGACAGGACGCGAGAGGGGCGAGTGGTGACAACAGAGGTGGCCGAACCGGCCTCCGCGCAGACGCAGGAGGAGCGGTTCGAGGCGGTCGTCGCCGCCGAGCAGCGGATCGAACCCCGGGACTGGATGCCCGACGCCTACCGGGCCACCCTGATCCGCCAGATCGCCCAGCACGCCCACTCCGAGATCATCGGCATGCAGCCCGAGGGCAACTGGCTCACCCGTGCCCCGTCGCTGCGCCGCAAGGCGATCCTGCTCGCCAAGGCCCAGGACGAGGCCGGCCACGGCCTCTACCTCTACGCCGCCGCCGAGACCCTCGGCGTGGACCGGGCGGAGCTGACCGAGAAGCTGATCTCCGGCCGCCAGAAGTACTCCTCGATCTTCAACTACCCGACCCTCACCTTCGCCGACGTCGGTGTGATCGGCTGGCTGGTCGACGGCGCCGCGATCTGCAACCAGGTACCGCTCTGCCGCTGCAGCTACGGCCCGTACGCGCGCGCGATGGTCCGGATCTGCAAGGAGGAGTCCTTCCACCAGCGCCAGGGCTACGAACTGCTGATGACGCTGATGCGCGGCACCGACGCCCAGCGGCGGATGGTCCAGGACGCGGTGGACCGCTGGTGGTGGCCGTCCCTGATGATGTTCGGTCCCTCCGACGCGGAGTCGCCGAACACCGCCCGCTCGATGGGCTGGCGGATCAAGCGCCACACCAACGACGAGCTGCGGCAGCGCTTCGTCGACATGACCGTCCCGCAGGCGGACCACCTCGGGGTCACGCTGCCCGACCCGGCGCTGCGCTGGAACGAGGACCGGGGCTGCTGGGACTTCGGCGAGCCGGACTGGTCCGAGCTGACCAGGGTCATCCAGGGCCAGGGCCCGTGCAACGCCCAGCGGGTGGACCGCCGCCGCGCGGCCCACGAGGACGGCGCCTGGGTCCGCGAGGCGGCCACCGCCTACGCGCGCAAGCGCCGGGCGGAGAGCCGCCCGACCGCCCCGGCCGCCACCTCCCCGGCTGCCACCGCCCCGGCCCCGACGGCCGGACCCGAAGCGCCGAGCGCGCAGAGCGAGGAGAACGGAAAGTGACCGAGTCCAAGGCCGGCTGGCCGCTCTACGAGGTGTTCGTGCGCCCCCGGCGCGGACTGAACCACGTCCACGTCGGCTCGCTGCACGCGGCCGACGACCGGATGGCGCTGCTCGCCGCCCGTGACCTCTACACCCGGCGCAACGAGGGCGTCAGCCTCTGGGTGGTCCCCTCCGCCGCGATCACCGCCTCGACCCCGGACGAGCGCGACCCCTTCTTCGCCCCCAGCGGCGACAAGGTGTACCGCCACCCGACCTTCTACGACATCCCCGAGGATGTCCCGCACATCTGACGGGGAGCAGCACGACCATGACAGACGACCACGTCTACCTGAGCCTCTCCGAGGCGTCCGACGAGCCCGAGGGCGAAGGCCGCTGGGCGTACGGGACGGGCTTCGCCGACCCGCTGCTCGGGGTGGACACCGCCGTGCCGCCCGGCCTGGACGGCGCCGACCTCGCCGCGTACTGCCTGATGCTGGGCGACGACGCCCTCGTCCTCGCCCAGCGGCTCACCGAGTGGTGCACCCGGGCGCCGGAGCTGGAGGAGGAGGTCGCGCTCGCCAACCTGGGCCTCGACCTGCTCGGCCAGGCCCGCCAGCTGCTCACCCGGGCCGGCCAGGCGGACGGCTCCGGCCGCACCGAGGACGACCTGGCGTACTGGCGCGAGGAGCACGACTTCCGCAACGTCCGGCTGGTCGAGGCGGAGAACGGGGACTTCGCGTTCTCGGTCGCCCGGCTGCTGGTTTTCGCGACCGCGCGCGGCGCGCTGTACGAGGCGCTGGCCACGCACCGCGACCCCGTGTTGGCGGCGGTCGCCGCCCGGGGCGTCAAGGAGCTGGCCTACCACCGCGAGTACGCCACCGCCTGGACGCTGCGGCTCGGCGACGGGACGCCGTACTCGGCGCTGCGGATGCAGGCCGGTCTGGACGCGGTCTGGCCGCTGGTGGAGGAGCTGTTCACGGCGCATCCGGTGGAGCTGCGGGTCGGCGTGGACCCGGCCGGCCTGCGCGAGCCGGTGCTGCGCTCGCTGGCCGCCGTCCTCGCCGAGGCCGGGCTGACCGTGCCCGAGGTGCCGGGGCTGGCCACGGTCGGCGGCCGGGCCGGGCGGGACGGCGTGCACACCGAGGCGCTCGGTCCGCTGCTGGCCGAGTTCCAGGTGGTGGCCCGCGCGCACCCGGGGGCGACATGGTGACCACCCCGCGCGGCCGGGCCTGGGAGGTCGCGGCGAGCGTCCCGGATCCGGAGCTGCCCATGCTCACCCTGGCCGACCTCGGGGTGCTGGCCGAGGTGGAGGAGGGCGGTGCGACGGTGACCGCCTGGCTGACCCCGACCTACTCCGGGTGCCCGGCCGTCGCGGAGATGGCGGCCGATGTGGACCGCCGCCTGCACGCGGCGGGGTACCCGGACGTCCGGGTGCGGCTGCGGCTGGACCCGCCGTGGTCGACGGACCTGATCACCGAGGAGGGCCGCCGCAAGCTCGCCGAGGCGGGCATCGCGCCGCCCGACCGGGCGTCGGCGCACCGGTCGTCCCCCGGCCTGCTGGCCCTCGGCCCGACCCGCCGTGTGGTGGCCTGCCCGCTCTGCGGCGGCACCGACACCGAGGAGCTGTCCCGCTTCGGCTCGACCGCCTGCAAGGCGCTGTGGCGCTGCCGGGACTGCCGCGAGCCCTTCGAACGCGTCAAGGAGATCTGAATGGCCGCCAGCCCCGCCCCGGCCACCGGCCCCGCCCCGGCCACCAGTGCCGAGCAGGCCCCCGGCCCCGCCCCGGCCGCCCGGCGTCCGGCCTTCCACCACCTGCGGATCGCCGAGGTGGAGCGGCTCTGCGACGACGCCGTCGCGGTGACCTTCGAGGTGCCGGAGGCGCTCGCCGAGGAGTTCGCGTTCCGCCCCGGACAGACGCTGACGCTGCGCCAGGTGGTGGACGGCACCGACGAGCGCCGCTCGTACTCGATCTGCGCCCCCGTCGGCGGCCCGCTGCGGATCGCCGTCCGCGAGGTGCCCGGCGGGCTGTTCTCCCGCCGGCTGGTGCGGGAGGCGCGGGCGGGCGAGGAGGTCGAGGTGCTGACCCCGTCCGGGCTCTTCACCCCCACGCTCGGCGAGCCCGCCGACCACGTGCTGCTGGCGGCCGGCTCCGGCATCACCCCGATGCTCTCCATCGCCGCCTCCGTCCTGGCCGCCGACCGCACCTCGACCGTCACGCTGCTCTACGGCAACCGGCGCAGCGACACCGTGATGTTCGCCGACGAGCTGGCCGACCTGAAGGACCGCTACCTCGGCCGGTTCCAGCTGGTGCACGTGCTCTCCCGGGAGACCCGGGACGCCGAGCTGCTCAGCGGGCGGCTGGACCCGGAGCGGGTCGAGGCGCTGCTGAGCGCGCTGGTGGACGTGCCGGCGGTCGGTCACTGGTGGCTCTGCGGGCCGTTCGGGATGGTCACCGGCGCCAAGGAACTGCTGGCCGGGCTGGGCGTGCCGACCGCGCGGGTGCACCAGGAGCTGTTCCACGCCGAGGACGAGCCGGCCGCCGAGCGCACCGAGCCGTCCGGTCCGGCGGACGGCGTCGCGCACAGCGAGGTCACCGTCGTCCTCGACGGGCGCGGCAGCACGCTCACGCTGCCGCGCGACCGGTCCGTCCTGGACGGCGCCCAGCGCTCCCGCCCCGACCTGCCGTTCGCCTGCAAGGGCGGGGTCTGCGGTACGTGCCGCGCCCTGGTCACCGAGGGCGAGGTGGAGATGCGCCGCAACTTCGCGCTGGAGGAGAAGGAGCTGGCCGCCGGCTACGTGCTGACCTGCCAGGCCCGCCCGCTCACCGACCGGGTGACGGTCGACTACGACCGCTGAGCGGGCACCGCGGCCGCCCCGGCCGGCGGTCCGAGCAGCGCGACGATGTCGTGGACGGCGGCCCGGCCCGCCCGGTTGGCGCCGACGGTGCTGGCGGACGGGCCGTAGCCGACCAGGTGGACGCGCGGGTCGACGGTGGCCCGGGTGCCGGTGAGGGCGATCCCGCCGCCGGGGGAGCGCAGGCCGAGCGGGGCGAGGTGGCCGACCTCGGGGCGGAACCCGGTGGCCCAGACGATCGCGTCGACCGCCAGCTCCCGCTCGCCCCAGGCGACGCCGTGTTCGGTGAGGCGGTCGAACATCGGCCGGCGGTGCAGGGCGCCGAGCTCCTCGGCCCGGCGGTAGGCGACGGACGGGCCGAGCCCGGTCACGCTCACCACGCTGCGCACCGGCAGCCCCTGGCGGACCCGCTCCTCGACCTTGGCGACCACCGCGCGGCCGTACTCGGGGGTGAAGGGGCCCTCGTGGAAGACGGGCGGGGTGCGGGTGACCCAGACCGTCTCGCCCACGGCCGCGACCTCGGACAGCACCTGGACCGCCGAGGCGCCGCCGCCGACCACCAGGACGCGCTTTCCGGCGAACTCCGGCGGCCCCCGGTACTCGGCGTAGTGCAGCTGCCGCCCGGCGAAGTGGCCGGGGTAGTGCGGCACGAAGGGGCGGGTCCAGGTGCCGGTGGCGTTGATCAGCGCCCGGGTGGACCAGGTACCGGCGTCCGTCCCGACCAGCAGGCGGGCGTCCGGCCGGTCGGACTCGGAGCGCACCGCCCGGACGTGGACGGGGCGCACCACCGGGAGCGCGTGCTTCGCCTCGTACGCCGTGAAGTACCCCGGAACCACCTCGCGCGCGGGTGCGTCCGGGTCGGGCTCGGGGAGTTCGAAGTCGGGCAGGTCGTGGAAGCCGTGCACGGTGGCCATCCGCAGCGAGGGCGCGCGGTGCGCCCAGGCGCCGCCGGGGGCGGAGCCGGCGTCGAGGACGACGAAGCCGCCGTCGGCGTCCTCCCGGTAGGGGGCGAAGCCGCGGCGGCGCAGGTGGTAGGCGGCGGACAGACCGGCCTGCCCGGCCCCGACCACCAGGACGTCCACCCGTCGGGTCGTCCGGCCGGCTCCCGGGGCGGCGTCGGCGGCGAGCGGGGCGGCCCCGGGCTCGACCGCCCCCAGGTTGGTTGCACCGTAAACAGTCACGCCGGTGAAACATCCCGCGGGCGGGGAGTGTTCCCGGCGCGGGGGAGGACCCTCGCGCCGGGAACCGGCGGTGGGTGCGGCCAGGGGCTCGGGCGGCCGGCTCAGGTGAGCGGGGAGATCACCACGGCGGTGCCGTAGGCGCAGACCTCGGTCCCCGCGTCCAGCGCCTCCGTCACGTCGAACCGGAACATCAGGACCGCGTTTCCGCCGCGTGCCTTGGTCTGCTCGACCAGGCGCTCCATCGCCTCGTTGCGGCTCTCCACCAGGGTCTTCGTCAGACCCCGCAGCTCGCCGCCGACCAGTGACTTCAGGGAGGCGCCGATCTGGCTGCCGATGTGCCGGCTGCGGACCGTCAGGCCGAAGACCTCGCCGATGACGTGGTCGACCCGGAAGCCGGGGATGTCGTTGGTGGTCACGACCAGGACCTGGGCGTCCGGGCGCTGCCCGCCGCCGAATTCGTCGATGTTAGCCATGGGGCCATCCTGCGGGCTGCGTACCGCCGGTGGGCAGAGGCATGGCCGGGAACCGGCGGAGAAGGCGTCGAGATGCCGGACGGACCGGTGATCGGTCGGCGGAAAGGCCGTACCGTAGCCCCATGGGCGAGCGAAGCGATCATCCACAGGGGCCGGGCGCGGCGGAGGACTCGGGCGCGCAGGAGATCGAGGCGACGGTGGTGCTGGGCCTGCGGATCACCGACTGGCCGGCGTTGCGGGCAGCCGCGATCGCGGCCGTCGAGGAGTTGGACTTCGCGGGCGTCGACCCGGCGGGTCAGCGCCGTGAGCTGCTGCGCGAGGTGTCCGAGGACGCCAACGCGGCGCTCGGCGCGTTGCTGCACCCGGACCGGCTGGTGGCCGCGATCGCCGGTGTCGAGGCGATCGGCGGCACGCTGGAGATCAGCGTGACCGAGGACTTCGCGCCGGATTTCGCCGAGTTGTTCCCGCTGGACGGCGGCGAGGACGAGGACGGCGGCGGCGGGGCCGGCGACTGGACGCTGACCCCGCGCACGGCCTGCCTCCTCCACGCCCAGCTGCTGGGCCTGGCCGACGCCGCGTACGACGACCTGGAGGAGCACGAGGACGAGCCGGTCGGCGACGGCGACGAGACGGACTGGACGGTCTTCGCCCGGCTGCCGCAGCGCACCTGGCGCCAGCACCGGAACTGGCGCCGGGCGATGGCCCGCGCCTTCGACGACCTCGCCGACGACCTCGCGCTCGGTGAGTGGCCGCTGCCGCGGAACCTGGCCGAGGAGATCGCGCTGCGGATGGCCCTGGTGGACGCCCGCACGCTGCTCGGCGCGCAGCCGGAGTCGGTCGCCGACATGATGGGCGACCTGCCGGCCGACCTCTACGACTACGACTGGGACGGCTGCCACGACGAGCTCTTCGGGGTCTTCGGGCCGGACGACGGCGATCCGGAGCTGAGCACCGAGCAGCGCACCGAACTGCTGCTCGCGGCGACCCACCCGGAGGGCTGGTTCCTGGTGTACGAGGACGCCGAGGAGCGGGATCCGCAGCGCGGCTACCGGCGCTGACGGCGCGGGACGGGGCGGCCCGGCCGGGTGGGGCGGGGGGCGCGGCGGACGGTTAGGCTGCGGGCATGTCCGATTTGTCAGACATTCCTGACGGGCCCGCCGCCGGTGCGGGCCTCGCCGACGCGGGTGCGGCCGCCGCGCTGGGTACCGCCGTCTCCGGTGCCCGCGCCTTCGGAGCCGCCGCCGGAGCCGCCGATGCCGCCGACGGAGCCGCCGATGCCGGTGCGCACGACGCCGCCGGTGCCGACGACCGCGTGCTGGAGCGGCTCACGCTGGGCCTGGAGGGCGTCGAGGCCGCCCAGCGCGGGCGGCGGGCGCAGGCCCGGGAGAGCTTCGAGCAGCTCTGGCACGAGCTCGGCGAACGCGGCGACGTCTTCCACCGCTGCGTGCTCGCCCACTACCTGGCCGATCTGCAGGACGATCCGCACGCCGAGCTGGAGTGGGACCGCCGGGCCCTGGCCGCCGCCGACTCGCTGACCGCCGAGCGCGCGCAGACCTACGCGGCCGCCCTCCAGGTCCGGGCGTTCTACCCGGCCCTGCACCTCAACCTGGCCTCCGACCACCTCAAGCTCGGCGAGCCCGAGCCGGCGCGCGAGCAGCTGGAGCGCGCCGTGCGGAGCCTCGACGCGCTGCCGCAGGACGCGTACAGCGCGGGTATCCGGACCGCCGTCGAGGAGTTGCGGCAGCGCCTGCGCTGACCGGGCCGCCGGCCCCCGGTACGAGCCCCGGGCCCGGCGGTGCGTCCCGGCCGACCTGGCGTGATCACCGCCGCGTGCGGGCTGGCATGCTGGACGGGTGACTTCTCCGTTCGACGCCCCCGTCCCCGCCCCTGCTCCCGAGGACCGCGACGCCCGGCCGCAGTACGTGCTGCCGCTGGTCGTCCGCCTGGAGCGGGCCACCCCGCCCGGGCGGACCGACGCGCTGGAGACCTCGGCGCGGGCCGTGCTCACCCTGCTCTCCGACCCCCGGGTCACCGCGCCGGACGGCGAGTGGGCCGAGCGGGTCGAGGCCTGGGAGGACGCCCGGATCCGCAAGGTCGTCCGGCGCGCCCGGGGCGGCGAGTGGCGCCGGGCGGGCGAGCTGCCGGGCATCACGGTGGCCGGCCGGGAGGCGGAGGTGCGGGTGTTCCCGCCGGTCCCGCTCGACGGCTGGCCCAAGGAGCTCGCCAAGCTCCAGGTCTCCGGCACCGATCTGGAGGAGAGCGGTCCGGTCGCCGAGTCCGGGGCGGGCCTGCCGGTGCTCTGGCTCAACCCGGAGCTGGAGATGAGCGCCGGCAAGACGATGGCCCAGACCGGCCACGCCGCCCAGCTCGCCTGGTGGCGGCTGGACGACGCGCAGCGCAAGGAGTGGGCGGAGTCCGGCTTCGCGCTGGCGGTCCGGACGGCCACCCCGCAGGCCTGGGCGGAGCTGGTGGCGAGCGGTCTGCCGCTGGTCCAGGACGCGGGGTTCACCGAGATCGCCCCGGGGAGCTGCACGGTGGTCGCGGAGCACCCGGCGCTGCGGCGCGGCTGACCGGGGCCGGTGGGCGGGCCGGGCGACCGCCGCCGGTCACCCGGCGCGGACCGCGTACCGGCGCACCGAGCGCAGACCGGCGCAGGCCGCCGCGGCCGCCCAGAGGGCCATGATCAGCAGACCGGTCCAGTGGCCGTAGTGCACCGTCGGGTCCGCCTGGGTGCGCATCGCGTGGAAGCCGGCCCGGTCGGGCAGGAACTGCGCCGCCTCGCGCACCCCGGGGATCGCCGTCAGCACGGTGGTGCCGAGGAAGAGCATCGGCGTGAGCAGGCCGAGCGCGGCGCTGAGGTTGCGCAGGACGGCGGTCAGCCCGAGGCAGAGCACGATCAGCAGCGGGTGGTAGAGCACCCCGGCGAGGAAGCTGCGCCCGGTACCGGGGACGGTGAGGTCCACCCCCACGGTCGCGGCGGTGGCCAGGAACGAGCCGGCCGTGGAGACCAGCCCCAGCAGCAGCCCGAGCCCGGCGCCGAGGGCCAGCTTCGCGCCGTAGAGCCGCCCGCGCCGGGGGACGGCGGTGAGCGAGGCGGCGATCATGCGGGTGTTGAACTCCTGCCCGATCAGCAGGACGCCCACGCAGGCCACCGCGACATGGCCGAACTGCAGGCCGTAGTAGATCCCGATGGACGGGTCCTCGCCGGGGGTGTGGTCCACCTGCCCGTACGCGGCGTTGACGGCGGCGGTGATGCCGACGGTCAGCGCGAGGGCGACGAGCGGAGTGCTCCACTGCGAGCGGAGGGTGGTGAACTTGAGCCGCTCCGAGCGGAGCACGGCGGCGGTGGTCATCGCGGGGGTGTCCTTTCCAGCAGGTCCGGTCGTGGGGAGTGGCGGTCAGGCGTCGGCCCGGCGCAGCGCGCGCAGGCCGCCGTACGCGGCCGCGGCCGCCCAGAGGGCCATGATCAGCAGACCGGTCCAGTGCCCGTAGACGACCTGCGGATCGTCGGCGTAGTGCAGCGCGTACTGGCCGGCCCGGTCGGGCAGGAACTGCACCACGCGGCGGACCCCCGGCACGCCGGCCAGCAGCGGGGAGAGCAGGAAGACCGTCGGCACCAGCAGGCCCATCGCGGCGGTGAGGTTGCGCAGCACGGCGGTCAGGCCGACGCAGGTCACCACCAGCAGCACCGGGTACAGCACCCCGACGGTGGCGCTGCGGAGCAGGGCGGGGCCGTCCCAGGCACCGGTGGCGTAGGCGGCGTAGCCCGCGAAGGAGCCGGCCGTCCCGAGCAGGCCGACGACGAGGGCCACCAGCGCGCCCAGGGTGAGCTTCCCGGCGTAGAACCGTCCGCGCCGGGGGACGGCGGTGAGCGAGACGCCGATCATGCGGGTGTTGAACTCCTGCCCGACCAGCAGGACGCCGAAGCAGGTCAGGGCGGCCTGGCCGAAGTTGAGGCCGTAGTGGATCCCGATGCCGGGGTCGTCGATCAGGCTGGCGTCCTCGTCGCCGAGCGCCGCGGCGGTGGCGGTGCCGAGCCCGGCCGTCAGCAGGACCGCCAGGAGCGGCGTCAGCCAGAGCGAGCGCAGGGTGACGAGCTTGATCCACTCGGACCGCAGGACCTGCCCGAAGCCCGTCGGGGCGGACCCCGGGGCCGGCGCCGTGCCGGTACGGACGGGGGAGCCGGTGCGGACGGGCGTGCCGGTGGCGCTCATGCCGCCACCGCCCGGTACTCGACGCTGTCGGCGGTCATCCGCATGAAGGCCTCCTCCAGCGAGTCCTGTTGGACGGCGATCTCGTACAGCACCACGCCGTTGGCCGCCGCGAGTGCGGCGATCCGCTCCGGCTCGGCGCCGGTGACCTCCCAGGCGCCGCCGTCCACCGCCTCGGCGGCCAGGTCGGAGCCGGCCAGCAGGGCGGCCAGCTTCACCGGGTCCACCGCGCGGACCCGGACCCGGGTGCGGCCGTGGCGGTCGAGGAAGTCGGAGGTGGCGGCGTCCGCCAGCAGCCGGCCCCGGCCGATCACCACCAGGTGGTCGGCGGTGAGCGCCATCTCGGTCATCAGGTGCGAGGAGACCAGCACCGACCGTCCCTCGGCGGCGAGTTCGCGCAGCAGGGTGCGGATCCACCGGATGCCCTCCGGGTCGAGGCCGTTGACCGGCTCGTCGAGCATCAGCACCGGCGGATCGCCGAGGAGCGCGGCGGCCACGCCGAGGCGCTGGCGCATGCCGAGCGAGAAGCCGCGGATCCGGCGGCCGGCCGCGTCGGCGAGACCGACCTGGCCGAGCACCTCGGCCACCCGGCGCTCCGGCAGGCCGCCCGCGGCGGCCAGCCAGCGCAGGTGGCCGCGGGCGGTGCGGCCGCCGTGCAGGGCGTGGGCGTCCAGCAGCGCGCCGACCTGCCGCAGCGGGTCGGCCAGTTCGGCGTAGGGGCGGCCGCCGACCAGCGCGCGGCCGGCGGTCGGCCGGTCCAGGCCGAGGACCAGTCGCATGGTGGTGGTCTTGCCCGCGCCGTTCGGCCCGAGGAAGCCCGTCACCACACCGGGCCGGACCTCGAAGTCGAGGTCGTCGACCACGCGTGTGCCGTCGTACTCCTTGGTGAGGCCCTGAACCTGGATCACGGCTGCCCTCCCTCTCTGTCGATGGCCCTATTCGACCGGAGCGGAGGCTGCGGCGGATCCCGCCGGGGAGGGGACCGGCCTCCCTCCCGGGAGGGAGGCCGTCCGTGCGCCTGGCCTGGCAGGATGGCCGGATGCCCAGGATCCTCGCGCCGCTGCTGAGCGCCGCCACCTACGCGCGGTGGCTCCATCTGCTGATCGGTCTGATCTTCGCCGGCGTCGTCCTGCTGGTCTTCCCGGGGACGGAGGGGCGCAGCCTCGGCGGGCTGCTCGCACTGGCCGTCCCGCTGGACGTCGCGCTGCTCGTGGCGGCCGCCCTGGTACCCGCGATGCGCCGGGCGGAGGGTGTCCAGGCCCGGTTGCTGCTGATGCCCGCGCGGGAGCAGGACATCGCGGCCGAGCCGGCCCGCGGCTTCGCCGACCGGCGCCGTACGGCGGCCTGGCTGATCGGGCGGGTGGCCCTCGGGACGGCCGTCGGCTTCCCTTCCGTCCTGGTGCCGGCCGCCGCCGTCGGGCTGCTCGTCCGGCCGGAGCCGGACCTCTTCGGCCTCCGGCTCCCGGCGCGCGAGGGGTTCACCTGGTACCCGCTGCTGGCACCGGTGCTGATGTTCGCCCTCGGCTGGCTGGTGGTCTGGGCGGGCCGTCTCCAACTCGCCATGGCGGTGCGGTTGCTGGGGCCGTCCCCGGCCGAGCGGCTGGCCGCCGCCGAGCTGCGGGCCGAACGCCTGCTGGAGCGCAACCGGCTGGCCCGGGAGCTGCACGACTCCATCGGCCACGCGCTGACGGTGACGGTCATCCAGGCGGGCGCGGCGCGGGAGGTGGGCGACCCGGCGTTCGTCGCCAAGGCGCTCGAAGTCATCGAGGAGACCGGCCGGCAGGCGATGGAGGACCTGGAACGCACGCTCGTCCTGCTCCGCGAGACCCGCGACACCGCCGGTACGGGCGGGGCCTTCGAGGGTGCGGACGGCGCCGACGGCCCGGCCACCGAGCGGCCCGGCATCGGGCAGCTGCCCGCCCTCTTCGACACCGCGCGCGCGGCCGGCAGCCCGGTCGAGGCGTGGATCGGCGTACCGGCGGCGGAACTGCCCGGGGTGCTCTCCCGGGAGGGTTACCGGATCGTCCAGGAGGGTGTCACCAACGCCCTCAAGTACGCGCCGGGTGAGCCGATCACCGTCCGGATCACGGTGCGGGAGGGGCAGTTGGAGCTGCGCTGCACCAACGCGCTGGCGTCGTCCGCCGTCCGCGCGTCACCACGCCGGGGCGGCAAGGGACTTCGCGGCATCCGCGAACGGGCCACCCTGCTCGGCGGCGGGGCCGCGGCGGGGCCGGAGGCCGGGCAGTGGGTACTGGCCGTGCGGCTGCCCCTACGCTTGGGCGCGTGATGATCGACATTCTGCTGGCCGACGACGAGGAGCTGGTCCGGGCCGGGCTGCGGGCCGTCCTGGAGGCGCAGGGCGACCTGCGGGTGGTCGGCGAGGCCGCCGACGGCGCCGAGGCGGTCGCGATGGCGCGCGAACTGCGCCCGCACGTGGTGCTGATGGACGTCCGGATGCCCCGGCTGGACGGTCTCGCGGCGACCCGCGCGCTCGTCGGGGCCGTGCCGCCCGGCGGGCCGGACGGCTCCGGCGGGCAGCCGCCGAAGATCCTGGTCGTCACCACCTTCGAGAACGACGACTACGTCTACCAGGCCCTGCGCGCCGGGGCCGACGGCTTCCTGCTGAAGCGCTCCCGCCCGGCGGAGATCGCCCACGCCGTCCGGCTGGTCGCGGCGGGTGAGTCGCTGCTCTTCCCGACCGCGATCCGCCGTCTGGCCGCCGGCCAGGGCAACCGGGCGGCCCGGGACACGATGGCCCGCGCCGCGCTGACCGAGCGCGAGGCCGAGGTGCTGCGCCTGGTGGCCCGGGGGCTGACCAACGGTGAGATCGCCGAGCAGCTCTTCCTCGGCGTGCAGACGGTGAAGACGCACGTCAGCAGCGTGCTGGCGAAGCTCGGGGCGCGGGACCGCACCCAGGCGGTGATCGCCGCGTACGAGTCCGGGTTCGTGGAGCCCTCGGAGTAGCCGGGCGCCGGCCGGCGGCTCCGGGCGGCGGCCCGCTCAGGCCGGGTAGGCGTGGGTCTGGACGGCCTTGACCGAGGCCCAGACGGACGTGCCGGTCGCCAGGTCGAGTTCGGCCGCGGCGGCTGGGGTGAGGTCGGCCGCCATCGGGAGGGCGCCGGCCAGGTCGGCGCGGACCTGGTCGCCGTGCAGGTCCAGCCCCGCGATCTCCAGCTTCCAGACGTTGCGCGCACTGCCGTGCGGCCGCTCCCGGTGCAGCGTCACGGCGGCCGGCGGGAAGGCCACGAAGGCCGGGCCGGTCAGCTCCTCGGAGGTGGCCAGCTCGGTGCCGTCGGCCAGCGTGACCCGGCGGCCGTCCGCGAGGCCCTGGTACAGGTTGAGACCGACCAGGCGGGCGATGTAGTCGGTGCGCGGCCGCCGGGCGATCTCGGCGGGGCTCCCGGACTGCACCTCGCGGCCGTCCTCGATCACCACCAGCCGGTCGGCCAGCACCATGGCGTCCAGCGGATCGTGCGTCACCAGCACCGCCACCGCCTCGAACTCGGCCAGGTGGCGCCGCAGTTGCGAGCGGACGTCGAGCCGGGTGCGGGCGTCCAGGGCGGCCAGCGGCTCGTCGAGCAGCAGCAGCCGGGGCCGGACGGCCAGCGCCCGGGCGAGCGCGACCCGCTGGGCCTGGCCGCCGGAGAGCCGGCCGGGGCGGGTGCCCGCGTGCTCGGCCAGGCCCAGCCGCTCCAGCCAGCCGGCCGCCTCGGCCCGGGCCGCGCGCTTGGGCCGGCCCTGGCAGCGCGGGCCGAACGCCACGTTGTCGAGTGCGCTGAGGTGCGGGAAGAGCAGGTAGTCCTGGAACACCACGCCGACCGGCCGTTCCTCGGCGGGGGTGTGCAGCCGCTCGGCCGGGTCCTCCAGCACCCGGCCGTCCAGCCGCAGATGGCCCGCGGTGAGCGGGAGCAGCCCGGCGAGGGCCCGCAGCGCGGTGGACTTGCCGGCGCCGTTCGGCCCGAGCAGGGCGACCACCTCGCCGGGGGCGGCGGTGAGCGCGAGGTCGAGGCTGAAGGCGGCGCGGTCCACCCGCAGCCGGGCGTCGAGGGCGTGCTTCGCGGCGGTCATCGTGGCAGTGTCCCGGGGGAGGTGCGGGGCGGCGGGGCGCCCACGGCGGTGGCGGGCAGGGCGCGGGTGGGCAGGGCGCGGGCGGAGGGCGCGGCGCGGCCGCCGGCCGGGGCGCCGGTCACGGGGTGGACAGCCAGCGGTCGCGCAGGCCCGCCAGGACGGCGATGGAGACCACCAGCAGGACGAGCGAGAGCGCGATCGCCGCCTCCGGATCCGACTCCATGGCCAGGTAGACGGCGAGCGGCATGGTCTGCGTCCGGCCCGGGAAGTTGCCGGCGAAGGTGATCGTCGCGCCGAACTCGCCGAGCGCCCGGGCCCAGGCCAGCACCGCGCCGGCCCCGATCCCGGGGGCGATCAGCGGCAGGGTGACCCGGCGGAAGGCGGTCAGCCGGGAGGCGCCCAGGGTGGCGGCCGCCTCCTCGTAGCGCGGGTCGGCGGCCCGCAGCGCGCCCTCGACGCTGATCACCAGGAAGGGCATCGCGACGAACGCCTCGGCGATCACCACACCGGTGGTGGTGAACGGCAGGGTGATCCCGAAGGCGGAGTCCAGCCAGGAGCCGACGATGCCGCGCCGCCCGAGCACCAGCAGCAGCGCCACCCCGCCGACCACCGGCGGCAGCACCAGCGGCAGCGTGACCAGCGCGCGGACCAGCCGGCGGCCGGGCAGTTCGGTCCGCGCCAGCACCCAGGCCAGCGGCACCCCGAGGACCAGCGACACCCCGGTGGCCGCCGTCGCGCAGAACAGCGAGAGCCGCAGCGCGTCCCACACCTCGGTACTGGTGAGCTGTTCCGGCAGCGCGCTCCAGGGGGCCCGGACCAGCAGGCCGACCAGCGGCAGGGTCAGGAACGCCAGCCCGAGCAGGGCCGGGAGCAGCAGCGCGACCGGGACGCGCCGCCCCCGCCGCCGCCGGTGCGCCCTGCCCGCTCGTGGGGGCTCGGCACCGGAGGCGGCGCGGAGGCCGGAGCCGGCGGTGGTGCGGCGGCTCACGGTGCCTGGAAGCCCGCCGCGGTGAGCACCTGCTGGGCCTCGGGCGACTGGATGTAGGCGACGAAGGCGGCGGCGCCGTCCTTGTTCGGCGCCTTGGCGAGGGCGGCGATCGGGTAGTCGTTCACGGCCCTGGCGGCCTCGGGGAAGTCCACGCCGTCGATCTTCGCAGCATCGGCCTTCACATCGGTCCGGTAGACCAGCGAGGCGTCGACCTCGCCCAGCTCGACCTTGGTGAGCGCGCCCTTGACGTCCTGCTCCAGGGTGACCGGGGTCAGGTTGACGCCGGCGGCCTTGAGCGCGGTCAGGGCGGCGGCGCCGCAGGGCACCTCCTTCGCGCAGAGGGCGACCTTGACCCCGGGCGCGGTGAGGTCGTTCAACCCGGCGACGTGCTTGGGGTTGCCCTTCGGCACGGCGATGGTGAGCGTGTTCCTGACGAAGGTCTTCGGCTCACCGGTGGCGCCGCCCGCGTCGGTGACCGTCTTCATGGTCGCGGGGCTGGCGGCGGCGAACACGTCCGCCGGGGCACCGGAGTTGATGCTGGTGGCGAGGCTGGAGCTGCCGCCGAAGTTGAAGGTGACCTTGGCGCCCGGGTTGGCCGCCTCGAACGTCTTGCCGAGGTCGGTGAAGGTCTCCTTCAGCGAGGCGGCGGCGAAGACGGTGATCGGGCCGGACACCTTGGCGGCGCCGGTCGGCGCCGGGGCGGACGCCCCGGCGGCCGGGGCCGCGGTGGACGAGCCCCCGGAGGCCTTGTCGCCGCCGTCGCTGCCGCAGGCGGTGACCCCGAGGCCGAGGGCGAGGGCCGCTGCGGCGGCGACGGCGAGTCTGCGGGAGCGCACGGCACGGATGCTCATCGGTATTCCCCTCCTGGGCGCGCCGGAAGGGGCGCGAGGATGCTGCCGCAGGTGCGGCCATTACGCCGATCATAGTGCCGCAAATGCGAGCCGAAAGTGCCTGTCTCATTGCACAGGCAGGTGCCGCCGGGCTTCGTGCCGGGGCTGTGGGAAGGCTCAAACCGGGCGGTCGGCCGGCCCCTCGGCGAGGGGGCCGACGCCGCTGCGCGCCCCTGCCGAGCCCGCCGCCCGGCATCTCCGCGGCGGGCGGGCGTCTAGCGGGGGATCCCCGCATCGGCCGGGAAAACCCGCCGCGCGCGAGCAGTGCGAGGGGCGAGAGTGCTCACCGGGCGTGAGCGCGCCCGGCCGGGCAGCGGTCCGCCCGTACGCACCCGCGCCCCTACGCACCCGCGCCCGTACGCACCGCCGGCCGACCGGCCGGGCCAAGGGGAGGAGCCCACCCGTGTCCACACTGCGTGTCACCGCCGAGCGGCTGACCGTCCTGGCGCACCCGAACGCCGACGCCCTGGAGCTGGCACAGGTCGGGCTCTACCGGGCCGTGGTGGCCAAGGGCGCGTACCGGACCGGCGACTACGCCGTCTACATCCCCGAGCAGGCCGTGCTGCCCGCGCCGCTGATCGAGGAGCTGGGCCTGACCGGGCGGCTGGCCGGGAGCGGCGCCGACCGGGTGAAGGCCGTCCGGCTGCGCGGCGAACTGTCGCAGGGCATCGTCTGCCGGCCCGGTGCGCTGGCCGGCACCGATCTGGCGGCCGCCGCCGAGCGCGGCGAGGACTTCGCCGAACGGCTGGGCGTGGTGAAGTGGCGGCCGCCGATCCCCACGGCGATGAACGGCGAGGTGGTCCGCGCGCCGGACCTGCTGCCGTGGGTGGACATCGAGAACCTCAAGCGCTTCCCCGGGATCTTCGAGCCCGGCGAGCCGGTCGTGCTGACCGAGAAGCTGCACGGCAGTTGCTGCCTCGTCACCTACCACGCCGCCGGGGGAGAGGTGCAGGTGGCCTCGAAGGGCATCGGCGCCCAGGGGCTGGCGCTGGCCGAGGACGGGCGGAACCTCTACTGGCGGGCCGTCCGGGCGCACGGCATACCGGCGGTGGCCGCCCGGCTGGCGGAGCGGCTCGGCGCCGAGCGGGTGGGCATCTTCGGCGAGGTGTTCGGCGCCGGTGTGCAGGACCTCACGTACGGCGAGTCCGGCCGCACCGAGCTGCCCGGCTACGCGGCGTTCGACGTCTCGGCGGTGGTGGACGGGCAGCTGCGCTGGCTGTCGGCGGCCGAACTGCTCGGCGGTGAGCTGTCGGTGGTGCCCGAGCTGTGGCGCGGCCCGTTCGACCCGGACAGCGTGCTGGCGCTGGCCCAGGGGCGCGAGACGGTCTCCGGGCGCGAACTGCACGTGCGCGAGGGCGTGGTGGTCCGTCCGGTGGCCGAGCGGTACAGCCCGGTGGTGGGCGGCCGGGCGATCGCCAAGGTGGTCGGCGACGCCTATCTGACCCGCAAGGGCGGCACCGAGTACGAGTAGGAGGGCTCGTCGGCCGACCGCCGGTCGGGGCGGCACAGGACCGGCTCATTCGAGCACAGCCTCCCCAGGGTGCGGGCAGCTTTCCATATCTTCGGGTGACTTCTTTCGAGGTCCCGATAGCGTCCCACGCACCCCGGACCGGAAGCGCACGTGCGGACGGCATATGACGGGTGATCGGCCCGTCCGGACCGGTCACCCGCCCGTCGGCCGTGCGGAGTCCGCCCGGTCCAGGGAGCCCGGGGCGCGGCGGGGACCGCCCCGGGCCCCGACCGCTCGACCGGAGGTCCCATGGGCACGACGAGCCAGCTCGGCTCCGGCTGGGTGACGCCCGCGCTGTCGTGCGTGGTGGCCTGCGCCGTCGCGGCGCTCGGCCTGCGCCGCACCCTGCGCGGTCTCGCGGCGACCGGCGCCGCCCGGCGGAACCGGCTGCTCACCGCGGCGGCGGCGATCGGCTCCGGCATCTGGACGATGGACGTCGTGGCGATGTCCGGCTTCACCCCCGACGGCGCCGAAGCGTGCCACGGTGTTCCGGCGGCGGTGCTCGGCCTGCCGGTGGCCGTCCTGGTCACCGGTCCGGGGGTGTGCGCCGTCGGGTGCGGGCGCCGCCGCGGCCCCGCGCTCCTGGCCGGCGGCGTGATCACCGGCCTCGGGATCGCCGCGGTGCACTACCTCGACCTGGCGGCCCTGCGGACCCGCGGCGGCCTGCGCTTCGACCCGGGCACGGTGGCGCTCTCGGTGCTGGTCGCGGTCGGGGCGGCCACCGGCTCGCTCTGGGCCGTCGTCACCCTCCGCAGCGCGGCGGCCGAGACGGCCGCCTCCCTGGTGATGGGGCTCGCCGTCAGCTGTCTGCACTGCGCGCGGACGGCCGCCGTGCCCGCCCGGGCCGGGCTCGACGGGACCGGCCCGATGGAGTTCGTCCTTCCGCTCGCCGTCGGGACCGGGTCCTTCCTCTTCCTCGCCGCCGCCTTCGCCGCGCTCTCGCCGCCGGCCCCGGACCGCGCCGCCCACCGGGAGGCGGGCGAGCTGACCATCGAGGAGTTCCCGGCGGCGCCCGCGCGCCCCGGGCCGGGGCGGCACGACCGCGCGGCCTGACGCCGTCCCGGCCGCCGGCCCGCCGGCCCGCCGGGCGCGACGGGCCGTCCGGAACGGTTCGGGGGCGCCACCCGCGGACGGGTGGCGCCCCGCGCCGGTGCGCGGAACGGTTCAGCCGCGGGTCTGGAACACGATCCTGGTCCAGCTGGAGCCCGGGCAGTTGCCCCAGACCGCCCACGGCTGCGTCCGGGCGCCGATCCAGAGCCCGGTGGTGGAAGTGCCGTTGGCGCAGTAGGTGATGGTGCGCAGCTCGCCCGAGTAGACCCGGCAGTTGCCCTCCCAGCGCCAGCCGTAGTCGGCGGTGATGGTGCAGCGGTAGGAGGCGGTGACGGCCTCGGCGGAGGCGCCCGGACCGGCGGAGATGGACTGGTCGCCGGCGGCCGGCGCGGCGGCCGTCGGCAGGGTGGTGGCGCCGACCGCGCCGAGGGCGGCCGCGGCCACCATCCCGAACTTGGCGATGTTCCTGGCGATACAACCTGACATGGGTGCTCTCTCCTCGCTCGTGGTGCCTGCCCCGGCCGGGCGTCGGGAGCCGGAAGTCCCCGTCTACGCCCGGACGATGACTCATTGCACACGAATGACTGCGGAGCGTGAGACGACAATCTATGATGTGACCTGTGTCACAGGCTGGTTGTCGGCCGGGCCGTCAACCGTGCCTCCGGGGTGCCGATGTCCGAGGGGGCGGCATGGAGTCCAGTGGTGGGTGCCGGGGCGGGCGGGAGCCGGATCCCGGACCCGCCTCCGACACGGCCGAGTTCAACCGGGTGTTCACGGATCTGCTGCCCCGGCTCCACCGCGCGGCCGTCGGGCTCACCGGCAGCCGGGCCGCCGCCGACGACGTCGTCCACGACGCGTATCTGCGGATCGCCCGCGGCCCCGACCGGTTCCTCGGCCATCCGCAGCCCTACGCCTACGCGTTCACCACGATGGCGAACCTCGTCCGGGACCAGTGGCGACGCGAACGCCGCCGGGTGCCGCCGCCCGAGTGGGCGGCCGACGAGCAGGCCTGCGCCGATCCGCTCGGCGGCGGGCTGGGGGAACTGCTGGCGCGCTGGGAGGTGCTCCGGCTGCTGGGCCGGCTGACCGCCAAGCAGGCCCGGGTGGTGCAACTGGTCGACCTCGACGGGTACAGCGTCGACGAGGCCGCCGCGCTGCTCGGCCTGCACCGCTCCACGTTGGCGGTCACCCGGCGCCGGGCGCTGGCCCGGCTCCGGGCGGTCCTCGAAGGCGAACGCGAGCACGGACGCGGTGACGAGGGGGGTCGGGGGCGCGAGGGGCAGCGTGCCGGCGGGCTCCCCGGCCGCAACCCGGTCGAACGCGCGGGCGATCGCGATCGCGACCGTGCCCGCCGCTGCGACCCGGCCCGGGGCCGCTCCGGCCCCGAGGTGCGGCCGTGCGCCCAGCGGTGGCGGCGGGGAGGGGCCGCCGACGCACCGAACTGACGGCAAGTCAGCTGTTGCGGGGCCCCGGCCCGTACGCTGCCCATCGTGATCGCGTACGAGGAACACCGGCTCCGCACCCTGGCCGAGGACGGCCGCTGGTCCGAGCTGCTCGGCCACTACCGGCGCGCCCGGGCCCTCGCGGCGGCGCGCGACGGCGAGCAGCGGGCGGCGGCGGAGACCGCGTCGCTCGGCCACCTGATCGCCTACGCCGCGCCGCCCGAGTTGGCCGTCCGCCTGTTCGACCGCGATGGCGGCCCGGGCAGCGCCGCCGGAACGGCGGACCACGACGCCGGTCCGCTCTGGGAGGTACTGGCGACCCGGCACTCCTGGCTGCGGCTGGCCCCGCTGCTCGGTCCGGCCCCGGTGCGCCGGCTGGTCGCGCACACCCGGGTGCTGATCGGCGAGGACCTCTCGTACGGGGCCGAGCCCGATCCGGAGGGCGTCCCGCTGCAACTGGAGCCCTGGGAGACGGCCGGCTGGGGCGAGGGCGTGCGGGTCCGGGACTACCTGCCGGCCGGCGGTTCGCGCAGCGCCCTGCTGACGCTGCCCGCCACCCGGGAGGGGCTCGGCCCCGTCCTGCTGCCCGAGCCCGGTACCCGGCTGCGCGGGCAGCGGGCCACCCGGGGGCTGGCCGCGCTGGCGGACTGGGTGGAGGTGGTCTGCGCCCGCGGGCCGGCCCCGCAGGCCGCCGCCCTGGTGGCGCCGGGGCGGCGGGTCACCGGGGGGTACCTGCCGTTCGCGCTGGCCTACCCGGTGCTGCTGCTGGCCGGTGTGGTGGACCGGGCGCACGGCTCGGCACAGGGCCGGCTGGCGCTGTGGCGTGCGCTCGGCGCGATGGCCGGCGCGGGCGGGCCGAACCGCGCCGAGGTGAACGCCCTGGTGGCCCGGATGCGCTGCTTCACCTGGTGCGAACCGGAGGACGGGCTGCGCCATCTGCACATCGCGGTGGAGGATCCGGCGAGCGGTCTGAGCTGGGCGGTCAGCGGATCCGACGATTTCTGACCTCGCCGGGCGGCGTTCACCCGGTCGCCGGGCGGCGACCGGGTGCGGACGGGCGGATCCCCGGCCCGGCGCCGCTCGGGGGGTTGGGCGGGGCGCCGGGCCGGGGGGCTCGGTGGCGGTGGCTCAGGCCGCCGGGGCGGCGCTCTGCGCGGGGACCGGGTCCGGCCGCACCTCGGGGGTGCCGGGCGCGTCGGGCGCGCCGTGGGTGTCCACCAGCGTCCGCTCGTCGAACGGGATCGCGCCCGCCAGCACCTGCCGGGCCCGCTCGCGGTCGAACTCGCCCGTCCAGTGCCCGATCAGCACGGTGGCCACGGCGTTGCCCGCGAAGTTGGTCAGTGCCCGGGCCTCGGACATGAAGCGGTCGATGCCGACGATCAGGCCGACCCCGTCCACCAGCGCCGGCTTGTGCGACTGCAGTCCGCCCGCGAGGGTGGCCAGCCCGGCGCCGGTGACCCCGGCCGCGCCCTTGCTGGCGATCACCATGAAGACCAGCAGCGACAGCTGCTCGCCGATCGACATCGGCTTGTCCATCGCCTCGGAGATGAAGATCGAGGCCATCGTGAGGTAGATCGCGGTGCCGTCCAGGTTGAAGCTGTAGCCGGTCGGCACGGTGATGCCGACGACCGGGCGGCTGACGCCCAGGTGCTCCATCTTGGCGATCAGGCGGGGCAGCGCGCTCTCCGAGGACGAGGTGGAGAGGATCAGCAGGAACTCGCGGCCGAGGTAGCGCAGCAGGGTGAACACGTTCACCCCGGCGACCAGCCGCAGCAGCGTGCCGAGCACCACGACGACGAAGAGCCCGCAGGTGAGGTAGAAGCCGATCATGATCACGGCGAGGCTCTTCAGGGCTGCCGTGCCGGTCGCGCCGACCACCGCCGCCATCGCCCCGAAGGCGCCGACCGGCGCCACCCACATGATCATCGACATGACCCGGAACACCAGCCGCTGCACGTGCTCGATCCCGCGCAGCACCGGCGCCCCGGCGGTGCCCATCGCCTGGAGGGCGAAGCCGGCCAGCAGGGCGACCAGCAGGGTCTGCAGCACCTTGCCCTCGGTGAGGGCCGAGAACATGGTGGTCGGGATCATCCCGAGCAGGAAGTCGGCGGTGGACTGGGCGCCCCCGGCGGCTGCCTGGGCGTGACCGGACTTGGCCAGTGCGGCGGTCAGGTGCAGCCCGCCGCCGGGCTCCAGCAGGTTGCCGACCAGCAGGCCGATGGCCAGGGCCGCGGTCGACATGGCGAGGAAGTAGCCGAGGGCCAGTCCGCCGACCTTGCCGACCTTCGCCGCCTTGGTCACCGAGCCGATGCCCAGCACGATGGTGCAGAAGATCACCGGGCTGATCATCATCTTGATCAGATTGACGAAGCCGGTGCCGATCGGCTTCAGCTCCACCGCGAACGACGGTGCGGCCAAGCCGACCACCACGCCCGCGACCACCGCCACGATCACCGCGAGGTAGAGGTAGTGGGTGCGGTCCCGGCGTCTGCCTCCCGCCTGTGGCCCTGCTCCAGTGATCGACATCCGCGGCTCCTTCGCCTGCAGTCCTGGCGGCCCCGGGTGGTGGGCCGCTCCGACTATGGGCCGCGCCGTGACGGAGGTCACGTTTGCGTTCATAGAGTTCACACCCCGCCCGGGCCCGCGGCGGACCGGGCGGGGCCCGCGGGGGCCGGGCCGGGTTCCGGCGGTGGTGCACACTGTCAGGCATGTCCGCGCGCACCCTCCCCTCGCCGCGCCGGCCGGTGCGCAGCCTGGCCGGACAGCTCTTCGTCGTCCAGGTGGTGATCGTCGCCGCCGTGGTGGCCGGTGGCGCCGTGCTGGCCTACCTGTTCACCGCCGACCGCACGGAGGACGCCGCCCGCCGCCAGGTCACCGCCGTCGCCCGCTCGGTGGCCGACGCCCCGTCGGTGCGGGCGGCCGTCGCCGGGCCGGACCCGACCGCCGTCCTGCAGCCCTACGCCGAGCAGGTGCGGGTGGACACCGGGGTCTCCTTCATCACCGTGATGGACACCGCCGGGATGCGCTGGACGCACCCGCTGCCCGAGCAGATCGGCAAGACCTTCCTCGGGCACATCGACTGGGCGCTCGCCGGGGAGACCCGCAGCGAGACGTACACCGGCACGCTCGGGCCGTCGGTGCGGGTGGTCACCCCGGTCCTGGACGCGGACCACCGGGTGGTCGCGCTGGTCAGCGCCGGCATCACGGTGCAGTCCATCTCCGCGCAGCTGCGCGGGCCGCTGCTCGCGCTGGTCGGCGTCGCGGTGGCCGCGCTCGCCCTCGGCGGGCTCGGCACCTACCTCGCCAACTCCCGGTTGCGGCGGCACACCCACGGCATGGGGCCGGCCGAGCTCAGCCACCTCTACGAGTACCACCAGGCGACCCTGCACTCGGTGCGGGAGGGGCTGGTGCTGCTCGACCGCAAGCACCGGGTGGTGCTCTGCAACGACGCGGCCCGCGAACTCCTTTCGCTGGCCGGGGAGGTGGAGCGGCGGCCGATCGACGGGCTGGGGCTGCCGGCGGCCCTGGTGGCCGCCGTGCTCGGGCAGGAGCCGGTCCGGGACGAGGTCCACCTCACCGCCGAGCGGGTGCTGGTGCTCAACACCTCCACCATCGGCACCGGCCTCGGCCGGGTCGTCACCCTCCGCGACCACACCGAACTGCAGTCGCTCACCGGCGAGCTGGACTCCGTGAAGAGCTTCACCGAGGCGCTGGGCGCGCAGGCGCACGAGGCCGCCAACCGGCTGCACGCCGTCGTCTCACTGATCGAACTCGGCCGCCACGAACAGGCGGTGGAGTTCGCCACCGCCGAACTCGAACTCGCCCAGCAGCTGACCGACCGCGTCGTCGCGGCCGTCGGCGAGCCGGTCCTGGCCGCCCTGCTGCTCGGCAAGGCGGCCCAGGCCGCCGAGCGGGGCGTGGAGTTGACGCTCACCGAGGACAGCCGGATCGACGACGGAGTGCTGCCGCCCGGGCTCGCCGCCCGCGACCTGATCACCGTCCTCGGCAACCTGCTCGACAACGCGGTGGACGCCGCGATCGCCGGCGCCGCCGGGCGCCCGGACCAGCCCGAGGTCACCGTCACCGCCCGGGTCGACGGCGACCACCTGCTGCTGCGGGTCGCCGACACCGGCGCCGGGATCGACCCGGGCGCGGTGGACGACGTGTTCCGGCGCGGCTGGAGCACCAAGCAGGACGGCCACGGGCACGGCCTCGGGCTCGCCCTGGTCGCCCAGACCGCCCGGCGCAACGGCGGCACGGTCGAGGTCGGCCGGGACCGCGGCGCGGTGCTCACCGTCCGGCTGCCGCTCGCCCGCCGGCCCCGGCAGCCCGAGACGGCGGCGTCATGAACAGCCCATCGGACCGGCCCGAGATCTCCGTCCTGGTGGTCGAGGACGACCCGGTGGCCGCCGCCGCCCACACCCTGTACGTCGGGCGCGAGCCCGGCTTCCGCGCCGCCGGGACGGTGCACAGCTGCGCCGACGCGCTGCGCTTCCTGGACCGCGCCCGAGCGGCCGGCCGGCCCGTCGACCTCACCCTGCTCGACCTCTACCTGCCGGACGGCCACGGCCTCCAGCTCTGCGGCACGCTGCGCGCGGCCGGCCACACCACCGACGTCATCGCCGTCACCTCGGCCCGCGACCTCGCGATGGTCCGCCAGGCCGTCTCGGCGGGCGTGGTCCAGTACCTGCTGAAGCCGTTCGGCGCGGCCGCGCTGCACGACCGGCTGGAGCGCTACGCCCGCTACCGCGACACCCTGGGCCGCACCGGCGAGGCCACCGGCCAGGACGAGGTCGACCAGGCGCTCGCCCTGCTGCGCACCCCCGAACGCACCGCCCTCCCCAAGGGGTTGAGCGCCCCCACACTGGACACCGTCGCCACCGTGCTGCGGGAGGCCCGCACCGGGATCTCCGCGGCGGCCGCCGGAACCGCCGCCGGCGTCTCCCGGATCACCGCCCGCCGCTACCTGGAACACCTCGTCGACACCGGCCTGGCGGCCCGCGAACCGCAGTACGGCAACGTCGGCCGCCCGGAGCTCTGCTACCGCTGGACGGGCGGCGGCGAGCGGAAGGGCGTCACACCGGGACGAGCATGATCCGCCCGTCGCCCTCGCCCGCCGGGGGCCGGCCCCCGGCGGCGGCACCTAGCCGGCGGTCCTGACCGCTCGGGCGAGGTACTGGTCGTCGGTGTCGGTGTACCTGTCCAGGTGCCAGCCGGTGGTGGTCAGGAGGGGGCGGAGGTTGGGTTCGGCGCGGAGGTCGTCGGGGGTGAGCGCGCGGCCGTGGCGGGCGGCCAGGGCGGCCCGGCCGACGGGGTGGAAGAGGGCCAGCACGGCGCCGGGGCGGGTGACGCGGGCGAGTTCGCGCAGGGCGCGGTCCGGATCGTCGAGGTGGGAGATCAGCCCGGCGGCGAAGACGGCGTCGAGGGCGGCGTCCGGGAGCGGGAGGCGGGCGCAGTCGGCGAGCAGCAGGGCCGCGGTGCCGGGGTGGTGGGCGCCGGCCTCGCGCAGCATCTCGGGGGTGACGTCGACGCCGAGCACCAGGCCGTCGGGGCCGACCGCCGCCCGCAGCGGGGGGAGGGCGCGGCCGGTGCCGCAGCCGGCGTCCAGGACGCGACCGCCCGGGCGCAGGCCGAGGGTGGCGACGGCGGCGTCGTACCGCGGCCCGTCGTCGGGGAACTTGGCGTCCCAGCCGGCCGCGCGGGAGGCGAAGAACGCGCGGGTGCGGGCCAGTTCGGCGGAGTGCTCGGCGTCGCGCCCGGCCGGGTCGGGGGCGCCGGGGGCGGGGGAGGGTGAGGGCGGCATGGGGGCGAGAGTAGCGCGCGGGCCGTAACCGGTGGGCGGTTCACTCGTTGGGGAGGCGGGCTCCGCATCACCCGCTCGGGTGGTTCTCGCCTCCCGGAGCCCGTCCGGCCAGGTCAGGGAAGTAAAGTTAGGCTTACCTAACTTCTTGGAGTTCGCCTTGACGCTCGCCGCCGTCCCCGCCACCGGGCCCGCTGCCGTCCCCGCCCAGGCCCCGGGCGACGCCATCCTGCGCCGCCAGCGCGTTCGCGAGTCCGCCGCCCGCACCTACGCCCGCTCGTTCCCGATCGTCCCGGTGCGCGCCCACGGCATGACGGTCGAGGGCGCCGACGGCCGTCGTTACCTGGACTGCCTCTCCGGGGCGGGCACGCTCGCCCTCGGTCACAACCACCCGGTGGTGCTGGAGGCGATCCGCCGCACCCTGGACAGCGGCGCGCCCCTGCACCTGCTCGACCTCGCCACCGCCGAGAAGGACGACTTCACCACCGCCCTGTTCGAGAGCCTGCCGCCGGAGTTCGCCCGACAGGCCCGAATGCACTTCTGCGGGCCCGCGGGGACGGACGCCGTCGAGGCGGCGCTCAAGCTGATGCAGACCGCCACCGGCCGCTCCGGCGCCCTCGCCTTCACCGGCGCCTACCACGGCATGACGGCCGGGGCCCTGGCGCTGACCGGCAACGTCGCCGTCAAGGAACCCCTGCCGGGCGGCGGCGAGGTGGTCCGGCTGCCCTACCCGTACGGCTACCGCTGCCCGTTCGGCGTCGGCGGCGAGGCCGGCACCGAGCTCGCCGCGACCTACGCCGAGCGGCTGCTGGACGACCCCTCGGGCGGGGTGGTCCGGCCCGCCGCGATGATCCTGGAGGCGGTCCAGGGCGAGGGCGGCGTCGTCCCCGCCCCCGACGGCTGGCTGCGTGCGATGCGCCGGATCACCGCCGAGCGCGGCATCCCGCTGATCGTCGACGAGGTGCAGACCGGGGTCGGCCGCACCGGTGCGATGTGGGCGGTCGAGCACAGCGGGATCGTCCCGGACGCCATGGTGCTCTCCAAGGCGATCGGCGGCAGCCTGCCGCTCGCCGTCGTCGTCTACCGCGAGGAGTACGACCGCTGGCGGCCGGGCGCCCACACCGGCACCTTCCGCGGCAACACCCTCGCCATGGCGGCGGGCGCCGCCACTGTGCGGTACGTCGCCGCGAACGGCCTGGCCGCGCGGGCCGAGCTGGTCGGCGCCCGGATGGTCGAGCGGCTGCGGGCGCTGGCCGGTGGGCTGCCGGTGATCGGCGACGTGCGCGGGCGGGGGCTGATGCTGGGCGTCGAACTCGTCGACCCGGCCGCCGAACCGGACGCCTGCGGGGCCCGCCCGGCCGCGCCCGCGCTCGCCGTCAAGGTCCGGGAGGCCTGCCTGGCCCGCGGCCTGATCGTCGAACTCGGCGGCCGGCACGACGCCGTCCTGCGGCTGCTGCCGCCGCTCACCATCACCGACGAGCAGGCCGCCGCCGTGCTCGACCGCCTGGCCGACGCCATCGCGGCGGCCGCGGCGGGCGTACGGTGACGACCCCGGTCGAGCCCGGCCGCCCCGACCGGGAGCCCGCCCGCCTCGCCGTGGTGCCCGGAACCGCCCCGGCCCCCGCCCCCGACGCGCTGGCCGGTGGCGCCGGCGGTGGCGCGGCGCTCGCCCCGCTGGTCGCCGAGGTGCTGGCCGCGCTGGCCGCCGGAGCCGCCCGCCGGGCCGGTCCGCTGCCCGCCGGCCGACCCGGGGAGCTCGCCGCGCTGGCCCGCGCGGAGCTGGCCGACGCGCACGGCCCGCAGGCGCTCGCCCGGCTCACCGAACTCCTCGCCCACGGCGCCGCCGACCCGGCCGACCCGGCCTGCGCCGCCCACCTGCACTGCCCGCCGCTGGCCGTCGCGGCCGCCGCCGACCTCGCGGTCAGCGCGTTGAACCCCTCGCAGGACTCCTGGGACCAGGCCCCCGCCGCGACGGCCCTGGAGACGGCGCTGATCGCCGAGCTGGCCGCCCTGGTCGGCTACGACCCGGCCGGCGCGGCCGGGGTGCTCACCTCCGGCGGCACCGAGTCCAACCTGATGGGCCTGATGCTGGCCCGCGACCAGAAGCTCGACGGCATCGTCGAGCTGGAGGGGATCCCGGCCGGCGTCGAGCCGCGGATCATCGCCTCCCGCGCCGCGCACTTCTCCGTCCAGCGCGCCGCGGCGCTGCTCGGCCTCGGCGAACGCGCCGTCGTCCCCGTCCCCGTCGACCGCGACCAGCGGATGGACCCGGACGCGCTGGCGAGCGCCCTGGCCGGGGCGAGCTGGGCCGGACAGACCCCGATCGCCGTGGTGGCCACCGCCGGCACCACCGACACCGGTGCGATCGACCCGCTGCACGCCGCCGCCGACCTCGCCGCCCGCTACGGCGCCTGGCTGCACGTGGACGCCGCGTACGGGGGCGGCGCGCTGCTCTCGGACCGGCTCGCCCCACTGCTCGACGGCATCGCCCGCGCCGACTCCGTCTCGCTCGACTGGCACAAGCTCGGCTGGCAGCCGGCCGCCGCCGGGGTCTTCCTGGTCCGCCGCGCCGAGACCTATGTCTCGCTCGCCCGCCGGGCCGAGTACCTCAACCCGGCCGACGACGAACAGGCCGGCTACCCCAGCCTGTTGGGCCGCTCGCTGCGCACCACCCGGCGGGCCGACGCCTTCAAGATCGCCGTCACGCTGCGCACCCTCGGCCGCGCCGGGCTCGGCCGATTGGTCGACGCCTGCCACCGGCTGGCGCTGGACGCCGCCGAGGCCGTCCGGGCGGAGCCGGCGCTGGAGCTGTACGCCGAACCCGTCCTGACCACCGTGCTGTTCCGCTACCTCCCGCCGGGCCGCCCGGGCGCCGGCGCCGCCGATCCGGCCACCGTGGACGCGGTCAACGGCGAGCTGCGCCGGGAGCTGCTGCGCACCGGCCGGGCCGTCGTCGGCCGGACCGAACTCCCGGGCGAGGGCCCCGGGCGGGTCCGGCTGAAGCTGACGCTGCTCAATCCGCACACCACCGCCGCCGAGGTCGGCGCCCTGCTGGGCCGGGTGGTGCGGGCCGGGCGGGACATCGCGGCCGGCTGACCGCCGCGGCCGGCCGGTGGGCCGCCGGCTGCCGCGTCCCACCGGTGGGCCGCGGTGTCCGGCTGGTCGGCCCCGGGTCCGGCCGAATTGCCGAGGCAAAGGCAAAGCCTTTTTCGGGGGCGGATGTTGGAGGAATACACACTGGCGTGCCATGCTGTCCGGGGGATATTCGGCCGCCCCCGGAAAGCCTCCGTGGACATACCTTCCCGGAGGAGTACAGGCTGATTCAGGCCGCCTGGTGATCAGAATCCGCCAACCCCTCGGCAGGGCTTGCGGAGATCCCGAACGGCGGCGGTAACTTCATGTGGTCGCCGCCCCACCAAGAGCACACGGCTCCCCGGGGCAGGCCGCCTGACCAGGCGCGCGTCGTCAGCATGCGGTGACCCCACCCCCGACTCCGGGTGAACTCCGGCTGCCGTCATGCACTTCTGTGAATCCCCGGTAGAACCGCGTGAACCACCTGAAGCCAGTCCTGTGACCATTCCTGCGAAGCGGAGGCAAGGCATGCGCGAAACCCTCCCGGGTGAACGTGCCACACCCATCGATACGACCGGGTACGAGGCCCTTCCGTTCTCCGACCGCTGCCGCGAGATCTGGCGCCGCGGTGAGCACCTGCTCATCGGTGTCAGTCCCGGGAACAGCTATTTCAGTCACCGCCGAATCGCCGAACTCATCGGGTGGGGGCTGGAGTTCTTCGAGCGGATCGACATCGTCCACGCCGATCTGCATGTCGGGGCGCAGTACGAGACCTTCGGCTACACGCCCGAACACGCGCACCGGCGGGCCGCCAAGGAGGTCAAGGCCACCGCCCGCCGGATCGCCCGCGGCGTCGAGGAGGCCGGCCACCGCGACGCCGTCCGGGCGCACGCGCTCTCCGAGTTCGCCGGCCACCCCGTCTACCGGCGGTTGCACCGGGAGGCCATGGACGCACTCCGCGCCGACCGGGACTTCGGCGCGGCCGCCGAGGCGATGGCGCGCGGCTTCCTGGCCGCCCGGCTGGACGAGGGGCTGGCGCCGAACGAGCCCCAACTGGCCGCCGGGCTCCGCTACATAGCCGCCGAGCTGCCGTTCTTCCTGGACACTCCGGCGCTGCTCGGCGTGCCCTCCTCGGTGAGCTGCTACCACCTCCAACTCCCGCTCACCCCGGTGCTGTTCGGCCGCTCGGAGGGTCTGCGGGCGGCGCCCGGCCAGGGCTACGCGGTGGTCCGCCCGGCCGCGCCGACGGCCGCCGCGGGCGCCGTCGCCGGGACCCGCGCGGCCTGACCGCACCCGACCCGACCCGTGCGGCCCGACCCGGCCGCGCCCGCACGTACCCGCGCCGCGCCCGCACGTACCCGCGCCGCGCCCCGCCCCGCCCGGCCGACCGCCCGCGCGCCCGTGCCCCGACCGGCCCGCACACCCGCCCCGCCCTCGTGGGGCCGCCCCCGTACCCGCTGCCCGATCCCAGGGAGTACCCCCATGACCGACCTCACCTTCCCGCTCTCCCGCCGGGGCGACGTCCTGCCCGAGGAGGCGAACCGGCTGCGCGCCGAGCAGCCCGTCGCCCCGGTCCGCACCATGACCGGCGACCCGGCCTGGCTGGTCAGCAGCTACCCGCTGGCCAAGCAGGTGCTGGAGGACGAGCGCTTCAGCCTCAAGGACACCGCCAACCCCGGCGTCCCCCGCCAGTACGCGCTGACCATCCCGCCCGAGGTGGTCGACAACATGGGCAAGATCAACGGCGCCGGCCTGCGCAACGCCGTCATGAAGACCCTCTCGCCGCGCGCGGACAAGGAGCTGGACGGCTGGCTGCAGGCCGAGGCGCACCGGCTGATCGACGCCCTGATCGGCCAGGGCGCCCCGGCCGACCTGCGGGACGGCTTCGCCGAGCCCTACTCCGCCGCCCTGCACTGCCGGCTGCTCGGCCTGCCCGTCGAGGACTGGCGGCGGCTGATGGCGGGCATCGACGTCGCCTTCCTCACCAGCCCGGTGCCGTTCGAGGGCTCCGCGCCCAACTGGTACAAGGACCTCGGCTACGTGCGGGAGCGGCTCGCGGCGGAGCCGGCGCCCACCGAGGGCCTGCTGGGCCGGTTCGCCGAACTGCGGCGCTCGCCGGACGCCGCGGACCGGGTCGGCGACGAGCTGCTGGCCACCGTCGCGCTCTCGCTGTTCGGCGCGGGCGCCGTCTCCACCTCCTCGTTCCTGCTGCACGCCGTCATCTACCTGGCCCGGCAGCCCGAGCTGGCCGAGCGGCTGCGCCGGGAGCCCCCGCTGATCGGCCGGGCGGTGGACGAGCTGCTGCGGGTCAACCTGTCGATCGGCGACGCGCTGCCCCGGATCGCGCTGGCGGACGTCCGGGTCGGTGAGGTGCTGGTGAAGGCGGGGGAGCTGGTGCTGGTCCTGGTCGAGGGGGCGAACTACGACCCGGCCGTCTTCCCGGACCCGGAGCGGATCGACTTCGACCGGGTCGACAACCCGCACCTGGCCTTCGGCGCGGGCCGGCACTTCTGCCCCGCCTCGGCACTCGGCCGCACGCACGCCGAGATCGCGATCACGGCGCTGGTCGAGCGCCTGCCGGGCCTGCGGCTGGCCCTGCCGGTCGAGCAGCTGGCGTGGCGGCCCGGTTTCATCAAGCGCCTGCCGGAGCGGCTCCCGGTGCTCTGGTAGCCGGTGCCGGCCGGGCCGGCGGTGCGGCCAGGCGGCCGTGCGGCCCGGAGGCCCGGCCAGGTCCTGGCCCCTACTGGCCGAACAGGACGGCGCGGGCGCGCTCCCAGCACTCCGGGTCGGCGGCGACCAGCAGGCCCTCCTCGCCGCCCGGGGCCTCCGGCCGGTAGGGCTTGCCGTCGAGCCGGGCGGAGACCCCGCCGGCCTCGGTGACCAGCAGCGAACCGGGCGCGTGGTCCCACGGCAGGGTGCGCCAGTAGAGGATGAAGTCCAGCGCGCCGTCGACGAGGTCCGGGTACTCGATCCCGGCCGCGTTGCGGCCCGGGGTGATCTCGCCGAAGCCGGCCGCGGCGTTCGCCTCCAGCGTCCGGCGCAGCTCCGGCTCCAGGAAGCGGCTCTTCAGCGAGCCGCGCCACTCGGTCGGCGGGCCGGCCGCAAGGGGCCTGGTCAGCCGCTCGCCGTTGCGCCAGGCGCCGGAGCCGAGCTCGGCGGTGTAACAGGTGGCGGTGGCCGGCTGCCAGATCCAGGAGGCGACGGTCTGCCCGGACCGGACCAGCGAGGCCATCACGGCGTAGTCGGGGCGGCCGGCGATGAAGTTCGAGGTGCCGTCGACCGGGTCGACCAGCCAGGCGGCGGGCTCCGTGTGGAGGGCCAGCGCGAGCGACGGATCGGCGGACACGGCCTCCTCGCCGACCACCGGGACGGGCAGCAGCTCGCGCAGTCGCCGTTCGATGATCACCTCGGCCTCGCGGTCGGCGATCGTCACGACCTCGCCGGGGGCCTTCTCCATGACCTCGCCGGCTGCCAGCGCGCGGAACCGCGGCTCCACCACCTCGGCGCACGCCTCGGCGAGAATCTCCGCCACCCTGTCCATCAGCACGTTGCGCGCTCCCTTCGCTGGCTACCACTTTCGCACGTCAGTGCGGTGTTGACCTTCGCCAGCCCCCGGAGCGCCCGTCGCGGGCGCCGGGCGGCGGGCCGGGGGACGCGCTCCCGGTCCGCCGCCCGGCCGCCGTCAGCCGTCCTCGCCCAGGTAGTGGAAGCCCGGGCGGGGGTGCATCAGGAACTCGTGGTGCGAGATGTTCCACGCGTAGGCGCCGGCCATCGCGAAGAGCACCCGGTCCGCGGTCCGCAGGCCCCGCGCCGCCGGGGCGGCGTGCGCGAGGACGTCCTTCGGGGTGCAGAGCTGCCCGGCCAGGGTGGCCCGGCCGGTGGTGACGGCCGGGCGCGGCCACGGGTGCGGCCAGGCGTCGACCGGCAGCACGGCGAACGGCTGGTCGTGCCCCCGGGTGGCCGGGGTGCGCAGGTGGTGGGTGCCGCCGCGGACCACCGCGAAGTCCTCGCCGTGGCTCTGCTTCACGTCCAGCACCTCGGTGGCGTACCAGCCGCAGTACGCGGTCAGCGCGCGGCCCGGCTCGATCCGCAGGGTCGGCCCCGGGTGGCGCTCCAGCAGCTTCGCCAGGCCCTCGCCGAAGGCCGTCCAGTCGAAGCGGGCCCGGGGGTCCGCGTAGTCGACGGCCATGCCGCCGCCCACGTTGACCTCCGCCAGCGCGAAGCCGTGCCGCCGGGCCGTGCGGGCCGACCACTCGACGATCTGCCCGGCGACGGCGAGCTGCTCCGCCGCCGCCAGCCCGCTCGCCAGGTGGGCGTGCACGCCGCGCAGCCTCAGCCGGGGGAGCAGCGGGCCGAAGGGCCCGAGCGGGTCGGTCAGCAGCCGGGCGCAGGCCTCGGCGCGGTCCGGGTCCAGCCCGAACGGGGTCGGGCGGCCGCCCATCGCGAGTGCCACCGTGTCCAGCGCGCCCGCGCCCACCGGCAGGTTGACCCGCAGCAGGACGTCCACCGCGGCGTCCGGCCGGTCGGTCAGGGCGGCGGCGAGCCGGTACAGCTCCTGCTCGCTCTCGACGTGCCAGCGGTGCACCCCGGCGTCCAGGGCGGCCACGATCTCGGCGGGCGTCTTGCCCGGTCCGCCGAAGGCCAGCGGCGCGTCCGGGACGGCCTGCCGCACGTGGGCCAGCTCGCCGCCGCTGGAGACCTCGTAGCCGTCGACGGCGGCCCGCAGCGCGGCCAGCACGGGCGCCTCCGGGTTGGCCTTGGCGGCGTAGTACAGCTCGACGCGGGCGGGCAGCGCGGCCCGGACGGCGGCGGCGTGCGCACGCAGCGCCGCCAGGTCGTGGACGTACGCGGGCAGCGCCTCCGGGGCGAGCGCGGCGACGTGCCGGCGGACGGCGTCGGTCATCGGTGACTCCAGGTGGGGACGGCGGCAGTCGGGCGGCGGGCGGGGGTCACCGGCTGCTCCAGGCCGGCGTGCGGGCGGCCGGCAGGCGCAGCCGCGCGGCCTCCGCCAGGACGGAGCCGGCCAGCGGCGAGGGCAGCCGGACGTAGCCCGCCTCGCGGTCGGGCCGGCGCTCCCAGCGGGTGAGCAGATTCGCCTTGGCGGGCAGCGGCACCCCGGCCAGCAGGGCACGCAGCCGGGGCGGGCGGCCGTGCGCGTCGGCGTACTCCTGCAGGGTGTCCCGGACGGCCTCCCACAGGGCGCCCTCCGCCTCCGGGTGGCGGTCGGCGAGCGCGGCCAGCAGCTCGGCGACGTGGTTGACCAGCAGGCAGTAGACCACCCGGTCCCAGCCGCGCTCGGCGTCGTAGGCCATCGGGCCGGCCACCTCCGGCGGCAGCGCGGCGAGCAGCGCGGCGTTGCGGTCGGGGACGAGCTTGGTGCCCTCCAGGTCGCGGAAGAGCACCTGGGCGGGCCGCCCGGCGGCGTCGACGCCGATCAGCACGTTCTGCAGGTGCGGTTCCAGCACCACGCCGTGGTCGAAGTAGGCGGCGAGCACCGGCGGGACGAGCAGCCGCAGGTAGTCCGTCCACCAGGCGAGCGCCTCGCCGGCCTCGGCGTCCTCGCCGAGCAGCCGCGAGATGTGCGCGGAGCTGGTCGGGTGCTCGTCGGCGACGGCGGCGGCCAGCAGCGGGGTGACGCCGGGCCGCAGCACCCCGGCGAAGCCCTCGCGGACGATCAGGCCGAAGCCCTCGTACAGGGCGCGGTCGGGGAGGCCGTCCGCGCCCGGCAGGGCCAGCGTGCGGAAGGCCGGTTCGCGCAGCATCGCGGCGTTCGGGTACCGCTCGGCGAGGTCGCCCAGCGCGGGGGCCAGCAGCCGGGTCAGCGCGACGGCACCGGTCAGCTCGTACGCCGCGTTCTTGCGGAGGCAGTTGGTGATCCGCACGTTGAGGCTGAACTTCAGGAACGCGCCCGCGCCGTGCAGCGTGCGCACCGAGGCGGTCGCGGCGAAGGGCTCACCGCCGGGCCCGAGGTCCACGACGTCCCCGCGCTCCAGGGCGCCGCGCAGCAGCGGGTGGTCGGCGAGGAGTTCGTACTGCCAGGGGTGGACGGGCAGCAGCCGGTAGCCGACCGGGGCCCGGCCCAGGCCGTCCAGCAGCGCCGTCGCCGAGGCGTCCAGCGAGGACTCCGCGATCAGCTCCCGCCGCACGGCGAGGTGCCGCAGCCGGAACGCGGCGCGCGACTCGGGGGCGTAGGCGCGCCAGTCGCCGCGCTCGGCCGAGCGGGACTTGGGCGCGGGGTGGAAGCGGTGGCCGAACAGCAGGGCCTGCTCGGACTCCAGGTAGCGGTCCGGGCCCGGGGCCGGCCGGTTCTCCAGCCCGGCGCGCACGCCCGCGTGACTGGACGTCAGCTGGTCGAGGAACTCCTCGTTCACCGTCCCGGTGCGCAGCTCCAGCTCGTCCTGGACGTGTCCGGCGAGCTCCCGCCAGGCCAACGGGACCCAGCCCGCGGCCCGTTCCTCCTCGACCGGGCCGGTGAAGCGGTGCGCGCCGAGCAGCGAGGTGCGGCGCAGCGCGACCCGGAGCAGGACGCCCCGGCGGGGCAGGCGCAGCAGCAGCCGACCGTCGGTGACCGCGGTCTGGTGTTCCGGTCCCGAGACTTCCCGCAGCAGGCAGTTGAGCAGGGTGTGGGCGACCGCGTCGTCGGGGGTGGGCAGTTCGTGGTCGGTCAGGTCGTGTGTCATCGGCGACTACTCCAGCGGATGCGGGTCGGGAAGACGAGTGTGGCGGCCGCGGTGGCGGCCAGCAGTGCGGCGGCGGTGCCGACCAGCACGGGGGCGGCGGCGCCGAAGCGGCCGTTGGCCAGCGCGGCGACGGCGCCGGCGGCCACCGCGCCGCCCTTGGAGACGAATTCGAGGGTGCCGAACATCCGCCCCGGTGCCCGGCCGCGGGCGGCCTCGGCGGCCAGCACGGAGAGGCAGACCAGGCCGAGGGTGAGCCCGGCCCCGAGCAGCAGCCGGACGGCGACGAACGCCACCAGCGAGTGCGCGGCGGCGTGCCCGGCGAGGCCGAGCGCGACGAAGCCGAAGCCCAGCGCGATGCCGGCGTGCGGGCGGGCGAGGAAGGCGGTGTGCGTACGGGCGGCGAACGCCAGGTAGCACAGGTGCGGCAGGGCGAACAGGATGCCGGTCGTCGTGCCCGAGACCCCGGGCAGCCGCTCCTGCGCCAGGGATATCAGATAGGGGAACGAGATGATGGTGGCGAAGACGAACACGAACTCGAAGGTGTAGAGCAGGCCGATCGGGGCGGGTCGGGCGGTCGCGGCGCTGGGGGCCCGGTCGCTGCCGGGGCCGCTGCCGGTGTCGGTGGCCGGGCCGCCGCCGCCCCGGGCGGCCGGGTCGGGCTCCGGCAGGAGCGACAGGAACAGGGCCGCGGTCAGCGGCAGGACGGCCATCAGCAGGTACTGCCGGTGCGGGTCGATCCACGGGGAGAGCGCGCCGACCAGGATCGGCGCGGCGACCAGCGCGGCCCGGGCGCTGCCCTGCATCAGGGTCAGCGCGAGGGAGAGCTTCGAGCCGTCCAGGGCGGCCGCCAGGTAGCCGTTGGTGGCGGCGAAGGTGCCGCCGAGGAAGCCCTGGAGGACGAGCGCGAGCGTGAACGCGGGCAGGCTGTCGGCGGCTCCGGCCAGCAGGAACGAGACGGTGAGGCCGAGTTGGGCGCGCAGCAGCAGCCGTTTGCGGCCGAACCGGTCGGCGAGCCGGCCCCAGAGCGGGGCACCGAGGGCGCTGAACACGGTCGGGACGATGTAGAGCACGCCCGCCCAGCGTCCCTGCGGGTCGCCGAGGGCCGGGAGGATGGCCGTCAGGTAGGGCGGCAGGCCGAGGGCGGCGAAGGAGGCGACGAAGTAGCAGGCGGCCACCGCGTGCACCTGGCGCCGGCCGAGCCCCTCGGGGCGGGCGGTGCTGCCGGGGTGCTGTGGCAGGGTGTCGACGCTCATCGGGTGGCCCCGGCGCCGCCCGCCGGTGCTGCCGCGACGGCGTCCGGACGGAGGTAGTTGGGCCCGTCGGTGTAGTGCTTGTTGATGTCGGCGGCGCCCGAGCGCTGCTTGGTGAGCAGGGTCCCGGCGGTCACCATCGCCTTGACCGGCAGTCGCTCGGCGTCCAGCAGGGCGGCGCGCAGCGGTGCGCCGGCCGGCCCGATCCGTTCGGTGGCCTCCGCCAGCCGTCTGCGCAACAGGTCGAGCAGGTCGCCCAGTTCGGCGCGGCCGTGGGCGGCGAGGCCGAACGCCAGGGAGCCGGCGCAGAGGTGGCCGGTGATGGTGGCGAAGAGGTCGGTCAGCGGTCGGTCGCCGTCGCCGAAGATCCGGGCGTCGTCGAACTCCGCCCGGCCGGGTCCGTGTTCGCCCAGCGTGGCGGCGAGCCGGCCGGTGTGGATCCGCGGCCCGTCGTCGTCCTTGTAGAGCAGCCGCAGGCCGCCGTCCTCGTCGAACACCACCGAGGTGTTCTGCTGGTGGGACTCCAGCGCGATGCCGTAGCCGAAGAGCGTGGCCTGCCAGTCGAGCAGCAGGCCCAGCAGGGTGTCGTAGAGGGCGACCGGGTCGCCGCCGTGGAAGCGGTCGGCCAGGTGGTCGATCACCAGGCGTCCGCCGGGGGCGGGGGCCAGCAGGGCGGCCAGCGGGACGGTCACGGCGCGGTCCAGGCCGGCGTCGGCGGGGTAGCGGCGGAGCAGGACGGCGAGCAGTTCGTGGCCGGCGTGGGCCCAGCTCTGCTCGTCGGCGTGCAGGATCCGGTCGGCGAAGCGGGGTTCGCGGGCCAGCACGGCCTCGATCAGCCGCTGCCCGGCGGCGCCGTCGACCAGCGTCCCCGGCTTGATGGTGCGGCGGTTGAGCCGGCCCAGGGTGGCGGTGGCGAGCGGGAGTTTGAGGTGGTGGCCGGGGTCGTCGGCGACGGCCACGGTGCGCATGGAGAGGGTGGGCACGACGGTCAGGTAGGGCCGGTCGGCGAGGACCGCGCGGCCGTCGAGGCCGGCCGCCCGCAGTGCCCCGGCGAGCGGCTCGCCCACCGTGAGCGGGTGCACGGGCAGGGTGGTCCAGGCGTCGTCACCGCCCGCCAGGTCGAGGCCGAGCCAGCTCGGGGTGGGCCACCAGCTGGGCAGCGGCCGGTCGCCGTGCACGGTGAGGGCACCGGCCGGGACGGCGAGCCAGCGCAGTTCGAAGGCCGGGTGGAACTCCGGTGCGTAGGCGCGCAGCTCGGGCTCGGTGAGACCGGAGCGGCCGCGGGCGGTGGGGTAGACCGGGTGGTCGAGGTGGGCGGCCAGGGCGTCGTACCCCAGGGCGGCGGCGGGGCCGCTCCAGCGGGCCGGGTCCGCGCCGTAGAGGTCGGTGAGGGCGCTGTGCACCTCGGCCCGGGTGCGCTCGTGCAGCTCCATGGTGGCGAGGGTCTGCCGGCACTCCTCGGTGAACGCCGCCCAGCCGGGCCGGTCCGCCGCCTCGGCGAGGCCGGTCAGGGCCGCCAGGACGGCTTCCAGCCCGGTCAGCGGGGTGCCGTCCAGCTCCAGCAGCGGGAGCCGGGCCGCGTACTCGCTCTGGAAGCCCTCGGCGACCACCGGCAGGGCGAGGCCGGCCGGGGCCAGCAGCAGCCAGCGGCCGTCCGCGCGGTCCTGCGGGGTGCTGCGGGTCCGCAGCCCGAGCACGTCCTCGCGCAGGAGCGCGGAGAGTACCCGCAGCGCCAACTGCTCGGCGGCGGTGGGGGCGCCGGGCCCGGCGTCGCGCGGCGGGGCGGGGCGGGTGGCGGCGCTCACGGGGTGATCTCCCAGCGGTTGGCCGCGACGAAGCGGGCGACGGCGGCGTCCACGGCCTGCTGGTCGGTGCCGACGGCCCAGATCACGCCGAGGTAGTCCCGGTTGGTGTGGTGGAGCTCGTGGCGCTCACCGAGCGGGCGGACCGGCTGGTAGCTGAGCCGGACGCCGTCGCGCTCCTCGTGGTGCGGGCCGGGCGCGGCGGTGAGGGTGCCGGCCCGGTCCGCGCAGACCGCCTCGTTGCGGGCCCGCTTCGTGGTGGCCGCGCAGTGCTCCGTGAGGCCTTCGGGCAGCTCACGGCCGAGGTGCGCGGCGAGGATGTGCTCGAACAGCGGGATGTCGAGGATCTCGGCGAGCATCAGGTCGCACTGGTCGCCGATGGCACGGTAGTTGACCTCGATGATGCGCGCCCGGCCGTCCGGCTGCACGACGAACTCGGTGTGGCAGGCGCCGAGTCCGACGCCGACGGCGTCCAGCTGCGCGAGGATCTGCTCGACCACCGGCCGCGGGTGGTCGGGGACGAACTCCAGCATCTCCTCGATGAAGTGCGGGGGAGCGGAGAGTCTGGTCCGCAGCCCGCCGAGGACGTGCCGCCGCTTCCCGTCGCCGAGCGTCTCCAGGGTGCACAACTGCCCGTCCAGGAACTCCTCGACGACCAGCGCCGCGCCGGGCCGCCGCCGCTGGATCTCGGCGCAGCGCAGCTCCAGCTCCGCGCGGTCGCCGACCAGCGAGACGTCCTCGCTGGCGACGCCCTCGCGCGGTTTCACCACGACCGGGAAGGGGACGTCGAACTCCCGCAGCGCGGAAGGGTCCTGGCCGGGGTCGAGCTCGAAGGAGCGGACGGCGTCCAGGCCGGCGGCGGTCAGGTGGCGGCGCAGCTCGCCCTTGTTCTTGGCCCGCAGGGCCGCCTTCCAGTCCTTGGCCGGCAGCCCGAAGTACTCGGCGGCCAGGGCGGTCTGGGTCTGCAGGTGGTCGCTGTTGCTGAACACCGCGTCGGGGGCCTCGCGCCGGGAGATCAGCCCGATCACCTCGCGGAAGTCCCGGACGTCGCACTCCACCACCTCCGGCGCGGACGCCAGCGCGGCGTAGGCGTCCCGGTGCGGCTCGGCGTGGTCGGTGAGCACCGTGATGTCGAGCCCGAGCCGTGCGGCGGCCGGGAGGAAGCCCTGGGTGACCGAGTCGGTGGGGTTGAGGGCGAGCAGGTAGAGCCGCATGTCGGGTCTCTCCGTGACGGGGGCGAGGGGCGAGGGCTGGGGCCGGGCGGGCGGGCGGCCACGCGGGGCGCGGGGCGGGCGGTGGGCCCTCGCCCCGCGCACCCGGGGCGGGCGGCTACTTGGGCGCGTCGACGCCGGCGGCCTTGGCGATGTCACCGAGCATGGCCTCGGCGGCCTGGACGCCGATGCCGGACATCCAGGTCTCGTCCGGCACGTTGAACACCTTGGCGTTCTTGACGGCGTTCAGGCCCTGCCAGACCGGCGTGCCCTGGACCTCGCTCTGCTTGGTCTTGGTCGGGTCGTCGGCGACGGTGACGAAGACCAGGTCGGCGTCGGCCTGGTTGATCTGCTCGGCGCTCACCTCGATGATGTTCTGGTCCACGTCCTGGGCGGCCGGGCGGCTCAGGCCGACGTCCTTCAGCACCACGCCGCTGTAGGAGGCCTTGGCGTAGAGGCGGGTCGGGCCGGCCACGAAGCGGACCACCGAGGCGGTCGGCTCGGTGCCGCCGTTCTTGGCCTTGATCGCCTCGCCGAGCCTGGCCGCGCGGGCCTCGTAGTCGGTCAGCGCCTTCTTGGCCTCGGCCTCCTTGCCGAGGGCCTGGGCGTAGAGGGCGAGGTTCTCCTTCCAGGGGAAGCCGGTGGTCTCGGCGAGCACGGTCGGCGCGATGGCGTTGAGCTTGTCGTAGACCTTGGCGTGCCGGACCTTCGAGGAGAGGATCAGGTCGGGCTTGAGGGAGGCGATCAGCTCCAGGTTCGGCTCGGCCATCGGGCCGACGTCCTTGGTGTCCTTGATCTTGTCCTTGAGGTAGTTCGGGAAGCCGCCCTCGGTCTTCATGTGCGGGGACACCGCGCCGACCGGGGTGATGCCGAGCAGGGTGACGTCGTCCAGCTCGCCGCTGTCTAGCACCACGACGCGCTTGGGCCGGGCCTTGATCTCGGCCGTCCCGGCGGCGTGCGTGACGCTGCGCGGGTAGCCCGCCGCGGCGGGGGCGGAGGCGGCGTCCCCGGCGGGCTCGGCGCTGTCGCCGCCGGTGCTGCCGCAGGCGGCGAGCAGCGTGGTGGAGAGCGCGGCGGCGAGGAGCGCGGCGGGGACTCTGCGGGCGCGGGCGGAGCGGGTCATGACGGGTCCTTGTCTCTGGTGCGGGGGCGGGGGTGCCGGACGGCTGCGGGCAGCGGACGGCTGGGCGGGTCGGGGGCGGCGGGGCCCACGGGTGAGCGGGGCCGGCCGCGGGGTGGTCGGGCGGGTCAGCGGGCGGCGGCCCGCCCGGTCCGGGCCCGCGGGACGACCAGCGGGGTGCCGGTCTCCGGGTCGGGCACGACCTGGCACGGCACCTGGAAGACGGCCTCCACCAGGTCGGCGGTCAGCACCTCGGCGGGCGGTCCGGCGGCGGCCAGCCGGCCGTCCTTGAGGACGACCAGGTGGTCCGCGTAGCGGGCGGCCTGCCCGAGGTCGTGCAGCACCATGACGACGGTGCGGCCGGCCTCGGCGTGCAGGTCGGCGACCAGGTCGAGGACGTCCAGCTGGTGCCGGAGGTCCAGGAAGGTGGTGGGCTCGTCGAGCAGCAGCAGGTCGGTGTCCTGGGCGAGCGCGAGCGCGATCCAGGCGCGCTGGCGCTGGCCGCCGGAGAGCCGGTCCACCTGCTGGTCGCGCAGGTCGGTGGTGCCGGTGCGGGCCAGCGCGTCCTCGACGGCGGCCTGGTCGGCCTTGGACCAGGGGGTGAGCAGCCGCTGGTGCGGGAAGCGGCCGAGCCGGACCAGCGCCTCGACGGTGATCGCCTCGGGGGTGACGGGCTGCTGCGGGAGCAGGCCCATCCGCTTGGCGAGCGCCCGGGCGGACATCCGGTGGATGTCCGAGCCGTCCAGGGTGACGGTGCCGGCGGCCGGGCCGAGCAGCCGGACCAGGCCGCGCAGCAGGGTCGACTTGCCGCAGGCGTTCGGGCCCACGATCGCGGTGACGGCGCCGCCGGGCAGCTCCAGGTCGAGGCCGTCGACGATCACCCGGTTGCCGTAGCGCAGGTGCAGGCCGTGGGCGGCGAGGCGGTTGCCCGCCGGGTCGGGGGCCGTGGAGGGGGTCGCCACGTCGGGGGTCATCGGTCGCTCCTCTGGGGAAGCCGGCCCTGGCGGATCATCAGCGCCAGGAGCCAGGGCGCGCCGAGGGTGGCGGTGACGGCACCGACCGGCAGGCCGTGGACGGGGATCACATGGAGCACCAGGAGGTCGGCGGAGAGCAGCAGCACGGCGCCGGCGAGCGCGGTGAGGCCGAGCGTGCCGAGGGTGGGCGGTCCGGCCAGCAGGCGGACCAGGTGCGGGACGGCGAGCGCCACGAAGGCGACCGGTCCGGTGAGCGCGGCGGCCAGCGAGGCCAGCGCGATGGAGAGCAGCAGCAGGACGAGCCGGTCGCGGTTCGGGTTCAGGCCGAGGCCGCCGGCCGAGTCGTCGCCGAGGTCGAGCACGGCGACCCGTCGCTGGCTGAGCACCACGGCGACGACGGTGAGCGCGATGGCGGTGCCGCCGATCCAGACCTCGGTCCAGTCCCGTCCGTAGAGCGAGCCGGTGGTCCACTGCATCGCCGAGGAGGCCAGCTCGGCGGGGAACCGGACGATCATCAGGTTCACCGCCGCGGCCAGGCCCTGCTGGACCGCCAGGCCGACCAGCACCAGCCGGGTGACGGCCATCCGCGACCGCCAGGCGAAGCCGCCGAGCAGCAGGGCGGTGAGCAGCCCGCCGCCGAGCGCGGCGAGCGGGATCAGCTCCTGCGAGGCGCCGGTGGCGAGCATCAGCACCGCGCCGAACGACGCGCCGCCGGTGACGCCGATGGTGTCGGGGGAGGCCAGGGGGTTGCGGAAGAGCCGTTGCAGCATCGAGCCGGCCACCGCGAGCGCGGCGCCCGCGATCAGGGCGGAGACCACCCGGGGTGCCCGGAACTCCTGCACCACCAGCACGTTTCCGGCGTCACCGAGCCCGACCAGGGCGCGCAGCGCCTCCCAGACCGACATCTCGACCTGGCCGGTGCCGAGCGCGATCCCGGTCAGCAGGACCAGCAGGGCGGCGGCGAGCAGCGACCAGGCGGCGGTGCGGGCCCGGCGACGGGCCGCCGTGCCGACGGCGGTGGCGCGCACCGCCGGGGTCAGGACGCTCATCGGGCCACCTTCCGGGCCAGCACCGCGAGCAGCGGCGCGCCGAGGAAGGCCGTCACGATGCCGACCTCGATCTCGGACGGCCGGGCTACCAGCCGGCCCAGCACGTCGGCCGCGAGCAGCAGCAGCGGACCGGTGATCAGGCAGCCCGGCAGCAGCCAGCGGTGGTCGTTTCCGAGCAGCGGCCGGACCAGGTGCGGCGCCGCCAGCCCGACGAAGGCGATCGGTCCGGCGACGGCGACGGCGCTGCCGGCGAGCAGGACGACGGTCAGACCGCCGAGCACCCGGATCCTGGCCACCGGCACGCCGAGCGCCTGGGCGCTCTCGTCGCCGAGGGCGAGCGCGTTGAGCGAGGGCGCCACGGCGAACGCGCCGACCAGCCCGAGCGCCAGGAACGGCAGCAGGGGCGTCAGGGTGTCCAGGTGGCGCCCGGCGATGGAGCCGGCCAGCCAGAACCGCGCCTCGTCCAGCGTGCGGTGACTGGCCAGCATCAGTGCCGAGGTCCAGGAGGTGAGCACCACGGTGAGCACGGTGCCGCCGAGGGCCAGCCGGACGGGGTCGAGGTCGCCGCCCCGGCGGGACATCGCGTAGGCGGCCACCGCGGCGACGGCCGCGCCGGCGAAGGCGAACCAGAGGTACTCGACCGGCCGGGTGAGGCCGAGGGCGTAGATCGCGGCGACCACGGCGAAGCCCGCGCCCGCGTTGATCCCCAGCGTGACGGGTGAGGCGAGCGGGTTGCGGGTGACGCCCTGGGCGACCGCGCCGGCGGCGCCGAGCGCCGCCCCGATCGTCAGCCCGATCACCGTCCGGGGGACCCGAAGGCCCGTCACCACGTCGGCGTCGCCGCCGTGCCCGGCGCCGGTCAGAGCGTCGATCACGGTGGAGAGCGGGATGGAGCGGGAGCCGAGAGCGAGGCTCAGCGCGGCGCACAGCACGAGCGCGCAGACGCCGGCGGCCAGCAGGAGCGGCCGCCGTAGCGTCGGGTGTCGGGGGACCGCCGAGGCCGTGGCGGCCGGCGGGTCGGTTCTCAGCACAGGGCGAGATCTTAGGTTAGGCAATCCTTATCTCGTCAAGTCCTGGTGACTTGGTACGGACCAGGCCGAGTTCGACCCCCATGGCGTGCGTACCGCGTATAAGGTGAGGCTCACCTTAGCCGATCTCGGGGAGTACCGATGATCTTGGGGGCCACACCCGTGCCCGCCGCCCCATGCGTCCCTTGTCCTCTCTACGCGGACTACCGGCGGCTGCTGGACCTCGCCCCGGCCCTGCGGGTCGACGTGCTCGGCGCGGGCGAGGCCGCGCCCACACGTGCTCAGGGCTGGTACTCCGCCGTCGAACTGGCGGCGGATCCGACCGCGCTGGCCGACGCGCTGGCCGGCGAGGAGTCCCGGATCGCCGCCGAGCACGGCAAGGCCCCGCGCCCCCACGTCACCGCCTCCCGGCTGCTGCACCACTACCTCTGGTCGGTCTGCGTCCTGATCGCCGGCCCCTGGCACCTCGCCCGCCGGGTCCCCGTCATCGACGGCGCGGACCTCTGGATGCACGCCCCCACGGGTGACTTCGCACTCCGTCCACGCGCCCACAGCACGCTCGCGGGCGACGACGAACTGCGCGCCGAACTGCGCGCCTCCGTCGTCACCCACGTCGAGCCGCTGCTCACCGCCTTCTCGGGCGCCACCCGGCGCGGCACCCGCGCCCTGTGGGGCATGGTGACGGACGATCTGGCCTCCGCCGTCTGGTACCTCGGCCGGATGCTCGGCGAGGAGTCCGCCGCCGTCGCGGCCGCCGGAGCGGTGCTGCCCGGCGGCACCCAGCCGCTGCTCGGCGCCGCCGACTTCCGCCTCCTGCGCGGCGAGGACGGGCGCGGCCACCCGACCCGCACCCGGCTCGGCTGCTGCCTCTACTACGCGATCCGGCCGGACTCCGCCTGTATCACCTGCCCCCGGACGCCGGACGAGGAGCGGCTGCGGCGGCTCTGAGGCGGGCGCCCCCGGCCCCCGGGCTGAGGGGATGTCAGGTGCTCGGATAGGCTCGCCCGATGATCGATTCGACGATGCGGGTGCGGGTCGCCCGCCCCTCCCGGGACCTCGCCGCCGCCGAGCGGTTCTACGTCGACGGCCTGGGGCTCGACGTCCTCTGGCGCACCACCGAGCGGGTGTCCGGCGAGCACGACCTGATCATGGTCGGCCCGGCCGGCGGCAGCTGGCACTTCGAGCTCACCCGTGACCCGGAGCACCCGCTGGAGCCGACGCCGACCGTGGACGACCTCTTCGTCGTCTACCTGGGCGCGCCGGTCGACGAGGCCGCCGTGGCCAGGCTGGAGGCCGCCGGCGGCACCCGGGTCGCCGCGCACAACCCGTACTGGGACGAGTACGGCGTGACCGTCGCGGACCCGGACGGGTACCGGCTGGTGCTCTGCAGCCGGACCTGGGGCGCCTGACCCCGCCTGCCGGGTCCGGGCGTCGCCACCGGAGTGGGAAGTCGGCCCGGCCGACTTCCCACCCCATGAGCGCCGTTGCTCCCGGCTCGCCCCGGCCTCGGCGGCCCGGCCGGTCTCCCCGGGCCCCGGCGGCGGTCAGCCGACGGTGACCCGGACGTCCTTGACCGCCAGCACCTTGCAGGAGGCGGCGTCGCCCGGCTCGCGGCAGGTGGCGCGGTCGACGTAGTGCCAGGTGAGCGTGGTGCTGCCGGCGGCGGTCGCGGTCCAGGTCTGGCGGACGGTGTGGCCGCAGCCCGCGGAGTCGGGCGGGCAGCTGCTCAACTTGGCGTCCGCGTCCCGGTGCAGGACGGCCCGGTCGCCCTCGCCGGTCAGCTGCCAGCCGTGCGGCAGCGGGGCGGAGGTCAGGCTGACGCCGACCGAGCGGCCGACGGCCAGGTGGACGTCGGCCGGTTCGAAGGCCGGCTTGCCGCCGGCCACGGCCTCGGCCTCCAGGTCGGCGGGCAGGGCGAGGACGGTGTCCGGCCGCTCGTCCGACGACGGCCCGCCGGAGGACGAACAGCCGGCCACCGGCGCCAGGACCAGCAGGGCGGCGGCCGCGAGGGCGAGCGGGCGGCGCGGGGATCGGGCGGTCACCGGGCCTCCGCCTCCCGGGCGTTGCGCCGCAGCTCGATCAGCGCCGCGACCTCCGCCAGCCAGCGCGCGAACAGGTGCTCGCGCCCGAGGTCGGCGCCGCTCGCGGCGGCGGCCTGCAGCCACTCGCGGACGACGGTCCGGCCCGGCTCGCCGATGACCGGCTCGGGCAGTGCGAGGGCCGCCGCGAAGCCGCCGGCGCGGACGTGCTGGGCCAGGAAGCCCAGCGGGTACGCGCCGATGCCCGCCGCCTCGGCGCGGTGGGCGGCCGCGATGGCGGCCTCGGTGAACAGGGCCTGGCGCGGGCCACCGGTGAGCAGCAGGCCCCGGGTGATGGCGGCGGCGACGTCGAGGTCCGCCAGTTCGGCGTCGGGGCGGACGTTCGTCATTTCGGCAGCTCCAGCGCGGTCGACTTGTTGAGGGGGTGTTCACCGGGGGTCAGTCCGCCGAGCTGGCTGTTGACGAACTGCTCCTCGGTCACCCAGGAGGTGAAGCCCCAGGGGTTGTAGACCTGCAGCTTGTCACCGTCCCGCCCGATGATCATCATCTGGTGACCCGAGTCGTCGTTCCGCACGGTGATCGGGACGGGCAGGCCCTCGTCGACGGACTTCTCGATCCGCGCCAGCGCCGCCCGCCGGTCCTCGTCGCTCTCCAGCTCGACGTGCTCGTAGTCGGCGCCGGTGGCCTTGCCGAGGTCCTTGTCGGCCAGGTAGGTCTGGGCCTTCGGCCCGAGCCCGCTGTCCACCTGCGGGTAGACCTTCTTGTTCCCGTCGACCCGCTGGCCGTCCTTGTACTCGTTGAGGTACGTGTCCTGCAGCCGCTTCTCGAAGTTCTCCGGGGAGTCGGCGCCGGGGGCGTCCGGGGTGCCGCCGGTGGTCAGCTGGAACATCATCAGCGGGTCCAGCTTGGCCTGGGCGATCACGGTGGAGGCCGCCACGCAGTCGCTGACGTTGCGCTGCGAATAGAGGCCGTAGCCGTCGATGTTGACGTTCTGGCCGCCGTAGGTGACGTCGAGGTTGTCCGAGGACTCCCGGCCGGTGTCGCCGGTGCTGGTGGCCGGCACGAGGTGCTTGGCGAGCCAGGCCGGGTCGTCGCCGTGCGGGTGGATCTGGGCGTCGAACCGCTGGATGTCGGACACCGAGTGCCCGGCCGCCAGCGCCTTCCAGAGGTAGGCCGCCTCCTCGGGGGACTTCGCGCCGGACAGCAGCGCGCGGAACGCCGCCTGGTCGGCGCCGGTCATCACACCGAGGGTCTGGTTGGCCCGGTCGAGCTGGTTGGGCGTGAGGATGTAGCCGCCGTCCTCGCCCGCGCCGGGGTTCTTCTCGGTGGCCAGGACCACCGCGGCCAGCGGGTCGATCGAGCCCATCCCGGCGCGCGAGGCGCGCGCCGCGGAGGCCAGCTGGTTCAGCTTGCTGGCGGTACTGGTGCCGGTGCTCTCCACCCGCCGGGCCGCCGCGAGCCGGGCGTCGACGCCGGCCAGCGCGGTCGCCATCGCGTCCTGGTCGAAGCCGCCCGGGTCCTGGCGGGCCCGCTCCCCGGCGGACCGCAGCTGTTCGCGGCCCTGGGTGTCGGTCTTCTTCGCCCAGTCCAGCTCGCTCGCCCAGGTGTCCAGCAGGACGGCGGCCTGGGCGAGGGTCTGCTGGGAGGTGGTGGTCTCCTCCGACATCGCGTGGATCGCCTGCGTCGCGTGCTCGGCCACCGAGCCGCTCCAGACCGCGGGCAGCTGGTTGGTGGCGATCCCGGAGAGGTCCTGCGAGGCCTGGCCGAAGGAGGCCGCCGCCTGTCCGTAGTCCTTGGCGCGGGCCTGCACGGCGCTCACGTCGCCGACCGGCTCCGGCACGGCCAGCGCCTGGTCGATCCCCTCCAGCAGGTGGAGGTTGGCGAACATGAAGTTCACCTTCTCGATGGTGTGCCGCGCCTTCTCCAGATCCTTGACCTTGCTCACCGGCCGCCGCCCGCCGGCACCAGCGAGGCCGTGATGGCCTTCTCCGCGTTACGGTAGTTGGCCGTGGTGGTCGACATCTTCTGGGACAGCTCGTCCAGCGCGCGCTGGGTGACGGTGATCTCCTTCGACCAGGCGCTGTCGAAGGAGGACCACGCGCTGTCCATGCCGAACTCGCCGAAGGCGGTGGCCGCGTAGCACACCGAGCCCGCGTAGGCGGTCTTGGCCGCGGCGATGTCCGTCGCCGTCTTGTTCAGTTGGTCCGTGACGCCGCTCAGACCGGCCACGCTGACGCCGTATCCGTCCCCGCCGCCGCCCGACGCTGCTCCGTCGCTCATGCTTCCCCGTTCCCCCGTCTTCCGGTACGTCGGTCCACCTACCACCGGTGCCCGCGCGACGGTACGGCGCGGACACCGGGGAGAGAGCCTAACCTGTGGCGGGGGACAGGGTATTACGCCCGGGAGGGCCGGATCGGCTCCTCGCTTCCTTCACGGCCGGCCCGCAACGGCCGCACATTCGGGGCGTTCTGTGCGGTCTTCACCCCACGGGCCGGGACCGGCTCGACCGCCGGGTCCAGGGTGTCCGCCTTCACGGGTACCGGTGCCGGCAGTGGTACCGGCAGCGCCGAACGGCGCGGGTAGCGGCGGTCGGTGGCCGTCGCGGCGGCGAGCAGCAGGGCGGCCGCCGCGGCGACGACGGTGATCCGGAAGGGCGCTTCGGGCGCGAGGTGGTCGGCCGCCCAGCCGCCGAGGAACGTCCCCGCCGACTGGGCCAGGATGATCGCGCTGACCAGCGCCGCCATCGCCTCGCCGAGCCGCGCCGTCGGCACGGTCCGCTCCACCAGGCCGAACATGGTGATCATCTGAGGTGCGACGGCCATGCCCAGGCACCCGACGGCTCCGGCCAGGGCGAGTACGCCGCCGCCGGAGAAGAGCAGCAGGACGGAGGCGGCGAACAGCAGGACCGTCCCGGCCCGCAACCGGGCCGCCAGCTCCCAACGGGCCGGCAGCGCGGCGGTGGCGATGCCCGCGAAGGCACTGGTGAATCCCATGAAGCCGTAGATCAACCCGGCCGCACCGGGCCGGCCCAGCGCGTCCGTGGTGGCGGTGACCCCGACCTGCACCGAGCCGAAGCAGGCGCCCAGCAGCGCCATCCCGGCGAGCAGCAGCACGTACGGAGGGCTCATCAGGGGCTCGGCGGAGCGCCGCCGGGCGTCCGGCCCGGTACCGGGCGGCGCGGTCGGGTGCAGCGCGAACAGGGTGGCGCCGACGCCGACCAGCGCCGCCGCGGTGAGCAGCCCGGCGGCGGGGGAGACCAGGGTGGCGAGCAGACCGACCAGGGCCGGCCCGGTGGTGAAGCTGACCTCGTCCACGATGCCGTCCAGCGAGAGCATCGAGGACGTCAACTCCGCGTCTCCGCGCGCCAGCCGGACCCAGCGGCTGCGTGACAGCGGCCCGACCAGCGGGACCGAGAGGCCGATCAGCGCGGCCGGCGCGATCTGCGCGGCGAGCGGCAGACCGCCCTCGGACGCGGCCACCAGGGCGAGCACCGCGACCGTGTTGACGAGCGCGGTGACCAGGCCGACGGTGCGCTGCCCGCGCCGGTCCGCGAGCCGGCCGACCAGCGGCCCGCCGACCGCCTGACCGAGGGCCAGCGCCCCGGCCACCACCGAGCCGCGCCAGACGCTGCCGGTGTTCCGGGTGACCAGCAGCAGGGTGCCGATCGGGCACATCGCGTTCGGCAGCCGGCCGAGCAGCGACCAGAGCAGCACCCCACCACCCGTCAGCTGCGCCGCCGAACGGAACCTCGTGACCACGGACATCGTGCTGCACCCCCACGCGGAGCCGGGGTGGGCGCCCGCCTCCCACCACCGGCCCGAGCCGGTACCGGCGGCCCGCGGGTGAGCTCCGACCGTACGACCTGGATGATCACCCGGGTAACCGTACGATCACCCAGCGCGGTCGAGTCGGAGCGTTCGGTCACCTTGGAGGACCGCCCAAGGGCGGCCGGAGGGTCGCCCGGAGCGGCGCGACCCGCCCGGTTCGGTGCGCCGGGTCCGAGGGCGGTCCGGGGGTGGCCGGACCGTGGTGCGGCCGGACCGGCTCAGCCGACCAGCGCGGCGCGGATCCGGTCCAGGATCCGCCCCGCGCCCGTGTAGCCGATGCCGAGCATCCAGAGGCCGTCGTCCACCTGGTAGACCCGCCCGGCGCGTACCGCGTCCAGGTTCTTCCAGAGCGAGCCGTCGACGATCCTCGCCCGGTCCGACTTGGCCGCGTCGCCGTACACCGAGTAGAAGATGACGTCGGCGGCCGCCTGGTCGACCTGCTCGGGGCTGATCTCGATCGAGAAGCCGGGCTTGTCCTGGTTGGCCGGGCGGCCCAGGCCGAGGTCCTTGAAGAGCGAGCCGACGAAGGTGTCGTTGAGGTAGAGCCGGGTGGGCGCGCCGGCCAGGAAGCGGGCCATCTCCACCCGGGTGGCCGCGACGCTCGCCGGGCCGCCGAGGGCGGTGACCAGCTCGGTCACCTTGGCCCGGTACGCCGCCTCGGCCGCCTCGGCCTCGGCCCGGCGGCCGAGCGCCTCGGCGTGCAGCCGGGCGTTCTCCTTCCAGGCGGGCCCGGTGGTCTCGGTCAGGACGGTCGGCGCGATCTTCGACAGTTCGTCGTACCGCTTGTCGTCGCGGACCTGGTTGCTCAGGATGAGGTCCGGTCTGAGCGCCGCGATGCTCTCCAGGCTGGGCTGGCCGATGGTGCCGACGGCCTTCGTCCCGGCCAGCCGGTCCGCCGGCAGGTAGCCGGAGAACGGCGCGCCCTCGGCGGTGGTGGTGGCGCCGACCGGGGTGAGGCCGAGGGTGACGACGGAGTCCAGGGCGTCGGTGTCCAGGACGACCACCCGGGCGGCGCGCTGCGGCACGGTGCTCTCGCCGCGCGCGTGCCGCACGACCCGGGTGGCGGCCGCCGTGGCCCCGGAGCCGCCGCCGGTCGAGCCGCCGCCGCCCGAGCCGCAGGCGGCGAGTGCGAGCCCGGAGGCGAGGGTGAGCACGGTGCGGCGGGTGAGCGCGGGGAGCATCGGGCGACTCCGATCCGGAAGGCGGCGCGGCGCCCGGATCCCTGCCCGCGGGAGGGTGCGGCTACGCCTGCGCGCGGGGCGTGCCGGGGTCGCCCTAACCGTCCGCGTCCCGCCGGTCGTCCGCTCCGCCGTCCCTCCGGTCGTCCGTACCGCCGTCCTCCCGCTGCTCCCGGCGCTGGCGCAGCAGCCCGTCGTACTCGGCGTGCACCCGCCGGTCCATGGCCAGGGCGAACTGGGCGTCCGTGACCGTCCGGGCCAGTGGCCGCACCCGGAGGATCTGCTCGGTGAGGCGGGCCGCCTCACCGGGGGGCAGCGGGGTATCGGCGGCGAGCGGGCCCAGGAGCTGGTCGCGGGCCAGCGCGGTGAAGATCTCGGCGATCGCGTCCACATGCTCCTGGGCGCGGCGGCTGGCCTCCAGCACGACCGCGAGCGGCACGCCTTCGGCGACCAGGGCCGTGGTGGCGTCCATCAGCCGCCGGCTGACGTGGGTGATCCCGTCCTCCTCGACCGAGATGTAGCCCTGGGCGACGGACTCGGCGGTGTTCTCCTCGGTGAGCTGGTCGCCGAAGGCGGTCTTCAGCTCGTCCCAGTCGAGGTGGACGGGCGTCTCGTCCGACCAGGGCGCGATGATCGCGGCCTCCAGGCCGATCAGCTCGGCGACGTCCCGGCCGCTCTCCCCGGCGCCGATCAGCTCGGCGATGCCGCCCAGGGTGTGGCCGCGCTCCAGCAGTTCGGCGATCACCCCCAGCCGGTGCAGATGGGCCTCGCCGTACCAGGCGATCCGGCCCTCCTTGCGCGGCGGCTGGAGCAGCTTGCGCTCGCGGTAGAAACGCAGCGTCCGGGTGGTGATGCCGGCCGCCTCGGCCAGCTCCTCCACCCGGTACTCGCGTCGTCCGTCGCCCGCACCCGCTCTGACCTTGTCCACGGCGCTCAGCATAGGACCGGCGATCGCCGAAGTGACGTGGCCGGGCTTCTTCCCCCCGTCGGCGACAGGGGCTACTCTGCCAATCGTGCCAGTGATTGCTGGCATGGTTATCGCGACGGCACGATGGCAGGACGCACGACGGCACGTCGCGGCAGTGCGCACCTCACGGCCCCCACCCTCAGGAGGACGCCGCATGGCATCCAGCACGAAGCGCCCCCGCCCCGACGCGTCCGACCGGGCCCCGCTCGACGCCTCGTCCGGCCCGGCCGACACCGCCCCGGCCCCGGAAGCCACCCCGGCCGCACCCGACGCCCCGCACGTCCGGGTGGCCGTCATCGGCTCCGGCTTCGGCGGCATCGGCGCCGGCGTCCGGCTGCGCCGCGCCGGGATCACCGACTTCGTCATCCTGGAGCGCGCCGACTCGGTCGGCGGCACCTGGCGGGACAACAGCTACCCCGGTTGCGCCTGCGACGTCCCCTCCCACCTGTACTCCTTCTCCTTCGCACCCAACCCCGACTGGCCGCGCAGCTTCTCCGGCCAGCCCGACATCCGCGCCTACCTGGAGAAGGTCACCGACGTCTTCGGCATCCGCCCGCACCTGCGGTTCAACGCCGAGGTCACCGAGGCCCGCTGGGAGGCCGACCGGACCCGCTGGCGGATCACCACCACGGCCGGCCAGTGGACGGCCGACGCCGTGGTCTCCGCCGCCGGGCCGCTCGCCGACCCGCAGATCCCCGACCTGCCGGGCCTGGACTCCTTCACCGGCAAGGTGTTCCACTCCTCCCGCTGGGACCACGACTTCGACCTCGCCGGCAAGCGGGTCGCGATGGTCGGCACCGGCGCCTCCGCCGCCCAGATCATTCCCAACATCCAGCCCGAGGTGGGCCGGCTGACGGTCTTCCAGCGCACCCCGGCCTGGGTCCTGCCGCGCCGCGACCGCGCGATCACCGACGCCGAGAAGTGGCTGCACACCCGGCTGCCCCTCACCGCCAAGCTCCGCCGGGGCACCCTCTTCGCGCTCCGCGAGCTCCAGGTGGACGCGTTCGTCCGCCGGCCCGGCCTGCTGAAGCTCGTCCAGCAGCTCGCCGAGCGGCACATCGCCCAGAGCGTCACCGATCCGGCGCTGCGCGCCAAGCTCACGCCGGACTACCGGATCGGCTGCAAGCGCATCCTGCTCAGCAACACCTACTACCCGGCGCTGGCCGCCGCCAACACCGAGGTGGTCGCCGCCGGCCTGCGCGAGGTGCGCGGCTCGACCCTGGTCGCCTCCGACGGCAGCGAGCACGAGGTGGACGCGATCGTCTTCGGCACCGGCTTCCACGTCACCGACATGCCCATCGGCGCCCGGGTGTTCGGGGCCAACGGCACCAGCCTGGCGGAGGAGTGGAAGGACGGCATGGAGGCGCTGCGCGGCTCCACCGTGCACGGCTTCCCGAACCTGTTCTTCGTGATCGGCCCCAACACCGGCCTCGGCAACAGTTCGATGATCCTGATGATCGAGTCCCAGCTCAACTACCTGGTCGACGCCCTCACCACGCTCGGCTCGGTCGGCGCCACCGCGATGCAGCCGACCGCCCGCGCCCAGCGGCACTGGAACCTCGAACTCCAGCACCGGATGGACCGGACCGTCTGGACCACCGGCGGCTGCCGCAGCTGGTACCTGGACAGCAGCGGCAAGAACACCGTGCTCTGGCCCGGCTCCACCACCTCCTTCCGCCGGGCCACCCGCAAGGTCGACCTCGCCGAGTACGAGCTGATCATGCGGACCGTGCCGGCCGACCGGAGCGCCGGGACGCCCGAGGAGGCGCTGGCATGAGCCCCGCGATCCCCGCCGACTGCGTCCCGCCCGCCCCCGCCGAGGAGTTGGTGGTCCGCTCGGCCGACGGGAGCCGGCTGCACGCCGAGATCCACGGGCAGCCCGGCGCCCCGACCGTGGTGCTCGCCCACGGCTGGACCTGCTCGACCGTCTTCTGGGCGCCGGTGATCCACCGGCTCGCCGACCGCTACCGGGTGGTGGCCTACGACCAGCGCGGCCACGGCCGCAGCGAGGTCCCGCCCAGCCGGCTCCGCTACTCCACCCGGGCGCTCGCCGAGGACCTCTCCGCCGTGCTCGCCCGGACCGTCCCGGCGGGGGAGCGGGCCGTCCTGGTCGGCCACAGCATGGGCGGTATGACCGTGATGGCCGCCGCCGGCCGCCCCGAGGTCGCCGAGCGGACCGCCGCCGCGGTGCTGGTCTCCACCGGCCCGGCCGACCTGGTGACCGAGCTGCTCGTACTGCCGGAGGCGGTGCGCCCGGCACGGCTGCGGCGCTTCCTGCACCGGCAGGGCCTGCGCTCCCGGCTGCCGCTCGGTCCGGTCGGCCCGGTCAGCCGTGCGGCGCTCAAGTACGTCACCATGGGGGCGGGTTCGCCCGCCGACCGGGTCGAGGCGACGGCCCGGGTGGTGCACGCCTGTCCGACCGCCGTCCGGGCCCGCTGGGCCGGCGTCCTGGACTCGCTCGACGTCCGCGCCGGGCTGGCCCGGCTCACCGTGCCGACCGCCGTCGTGGTCGGCACCGACGACCGGCTGACCCCGCCGGCGCACGCGCACCGCATCGTCGCCGCGCTGCCCGACCCGCAGGGGCTGCTCCTGCTGCCCGGGGCCGGCCACATGGTGCCGATCGAGCGGCCCGCCGAGGTCGCCGCCGAGATCGAGCGGCTCGCGACCGCCCACCTGCCCGCCGTCCACCGTCCTTCCCCCCAGAGGAGTCTGACCGCATGAGTGCCACGTTGCCGCTGTCCGCACAGGTCGTCGTCGTCACGGGTGCCGCGCGCGGGGTCGGCGCCGCCCTGGCCCGCAAGCTCACCCTGCAGGGCGCCAAGGTGGCGCTGCTCGGGCTGGAACCGGCCGAGCTCAAGGAGGTCGCCGCACTCTGCGGCCCGGGCGCCACCGCCTGGGAGGCCGACGTCACCGACATCGACGCGCTCACCGAGACCGCCCGCCGGATCAAGGAGCACTACGGTCGGATCGACGTGGTGGTCGCCAACGCGGGCATCGCCATCGGCGGCCCGCTGCTGGACAGCGACCACCGGGCGTTCAGCCGGGTGATCGAGGTGAACCTGCTCGGCAGCGTGGCCACCGCGCGGGCCTTCCTGCCGGCCCTCGCCGAGAGCCGCGGCTACCTGCTCCAGATCGCCTCGCTCGCCGCGCTCACGCCCGCCCCGCTGATGAGCGCGTACTGCGCCAGCAAGTCCGGCGTCGAGGCCTTCGCCCACTCGATCCGCGCCGAGGTCGCCCATCAGGGCGTCAAGGTCGGTGTCGGCTACCTGAGTTGGACCGACACCGACATGGTCCGCGGCGCCGACCAGGACGCCGTCCTCAAGCAGATGCGCGACCGCCTGCCCTGGCCGGCCAACAAGACGTACCCGCTCGGCCCGGCCGTGGACCGCCTGGTCGCCGGCATCGCCCGCCGCTCCGCCCACGTCTACGCCCAGCCCTGGCTGCGCGGCATGCAGCCGGTCCGCTGGATCCTGCCCTCGCTGATCGCCGCCGTCGGCTCCCGCGACATCGCCCGGCTCGCCCCGCAGCTGGCCGCCACCGCGGCCTCCCGCCTTCGCCCGGTCGGCGCCGGCGGCGCCGCGGACAGCGCCGCGCACCCCGAGAAGCCCTGACCGCCGGGCCCGGCCAGCCCCGTCCCGCCGGGCCGGCCGGGCCGGGGCGCCGCTCAGTTCGCCGGCTTCGCGAGCTGTTTCAGAGTGTCGTACGCCGACTGCACGAAGCGCCCGTCGAGCGCCGGACCGGTGTTGGTGAGGGCGGCGACCGCCGTCGCGGTCTGCGGGCAGAAGCCGACGACGACGGTGAACCCGCGGGTGGCGCCGGAGTGGAAGTAGAGATCGCGGCCGTCCGGCGTCCTGCGCAGGTTCCAGACCAGGCCGATCCGGTCGCCCGATCGGGACAGCCGAAGCCGTGGGCGCTGGACGTCGCGCAGCGCGTGCCCCAACTCGCCTTCGTCCGGCGACAGGTGGGCGCGGAGGAAGCGCAGCACATCGGCGCCGCCGGCCCGGACGGCGCCGGCGCCCGGCAGCCCGGGGATGAGCCACGGCGGGATGGGGCGACCGCGCCGGTGACCGGTGGCGCGGTGCGGGGCGTCGGGGGAGCAGGTGGCGGTGCGCAGGCCGAGGGGGCGGCAGAGGCGGTCGGCGAGCAGCTCGGCGTAGCCGGTGCCGCCCGCCTCGGCGAGCAGCCGGCCGAGCAGGCCGACCCCGTAGTTGGAGTACCCGTAGCGCGTACCGGGCGCGTGGCGCACGCTGGTTCGGGCCACGCCGGCGCGCAGCCGTCGGTCGTCGAAGCCCGCGTACGGATTGCGGGCCCAGCTGGGGAGGGCGGTCGCGAGCAGTCCGGGTGGGAGCTTGGGCAGGCCCGAGGTGTGGGTGGCCAGGTGGAGCAGCCGGATCGGACCGCCGTGCCGGACGTCCGGGGGGCACCAGTCCGCTGGGAGGTGCCGCTGCAGCGGGTCGTCCAGGGCGACTTCGCCCCGTGCGGTCATGACGGCGAGCAGCAGGGCGGTGAACGTCTTGGTGACGGAGCCGAGTTCGTAGACGGTCTCGGGCGTGCAGGGCTCCCCGTCGAGGTCGGTCCGGCCGTGGCAGTGGACGGCGGTCCGGTCCCCGCGGGCCACGGCCAGCGTCACGGCGGTGGCGTACGGCGCGGCGGCCCGGACGAGGGCGGGGACCTGGTCCGCACCCGGGCCGCTGAAGCCGTGCAGGCCGCCCGCCCCCGCCCGGCGGGCGGCGGAGGGCGGGCCGGTCGTCGTGTCCGGGTCGGTCATCGCGTTCAGGCCGCGACCGCGGCGCCGCCGAGTGCCCGCGACAGGGTGACGGTGCCGGCCACCACGGCGACGACGGCGGTGTGCTCGTGGTCGCGGAAGGCCTGCTCGGGGTCGTCCGAGACCGGCTCGGCGCTCTCGCGCGGGATCAGCCCGTCCTCGCGCTGGATCGCGGCCAGCGCCTCCCAGCCCTGCGTGCCGGTGACGGGCTCCCCGATGCACGAGTCGACCACCAGGAGTTCGCCGACGAGGTCCCACTGGCCGACCTCCAGCCAGGTGTCGACCCAGACCGGCAGCCAGTTGCGGACGTAGTCGCGCATCGGTTCGGGCATGCCCTCGGGCCGGGCACCCCAGTCGGTGAGGTGGAAGACGGCGTGGGTGATGTGGTAGCCGGTCAGCCAGTCGATGGCCCAGGGTTCCGGTGTCGCGCCGAGCCAGGTCCGGGAGGTGAGGGCGTCCCAGTCGTCGGGCTGATTGCGCAGTCCGATCACCCGGCGCGCGTTGGCGAGGGCGAGCCGCCGGTTGGGCATCATCTCGATGGCCTGGATCCCGCGGACCTTCGTCAGGGACTCCAGGAGCTCCTCCAGCGGGGCGTGCCGGTAGCCGGACCGGGCGAAGTGGACGTACGTCTCCAGCGGGTCGGTCATCACGGGGTAGCGCAGCAGCCGCTCGTACAGGAGGTTCCCCTCCCGCAGTTGGGACCAGCCGAAGTCCAGGAGTTCGCGGGCGATGCGGGCGTCGTGGGGGCCGGTGACGCCGTCCCGCAGGACGAGTGACGCGGCGAGGGCGGACTCGGCGAGCGGCTTGTAGGCGTTGTTCGGATCGGCCAGGTCGATGGTGACGTCGTCGGGGAGCCGGCCGAAGCCGCGCTCGTGGCAGTCGTGCAGCCAGGCCATCGCACGCGATCCCAACTGCTGTGCGGAGGACAGGAGCTGGTTATCGGTCATGAAGCCGCTCCGCTCAGCAGGTGTTCGGCCACAGCGAGTTCGAGGGCGGTGCGCGCACTGCCGTCACCCACGGCCCGGATCCGGTCCAGCATGGGTTCGACCTCCAGGGGCAGCGGCCGTCCGTCGGCGGCGAGCCAGGCGAGCCATCTGGTCAGCCGGGCGGCGACCCGGTAGTCGCAGCGCAGCAGCGAACGGACGGCGCCGCGGGCCAGGGCGAGACCGTGCTCGCGGGCCGCGTCGTGCACGGGGCCGTCGAGGCCGGGGAGGGCGAGGGCGGACAGCTGGGCCATCCGGACCGACCAGGCCTGCCAGGCGTGGGGCTCCGGCCGCGGGGCGTGACCGGGGTGGGGCACGCCGCGGTCGTGCGCCGTGTCGCCGACCGGTTCGGGGAACAGGAGGTCGGCGGCGGGTCCGGGCGCCCGGGCGAGCAGCACGGTGGTGGCCCAGTCCCGCCACGCGGCGACGAGGACGGCACCGGCCGCCCGGTCGTCGTCGGCGGACCGGGCGGGGACGGGGGACCCCGGTTCGGTGGGCGCCGGAAAGCCGGCGAGGGGGAAGGCCCGGTGGGCTTCGGCCAGCAGCAGGACGGCCTGTTCGTCGGCCCCGGCCACGCCCAGCACCTGCGGTGCGAGCACGTCCGGCCCGAGCACCCGGGCGGCGGCGAGGACCGGACGCGGCGCGGGGCCGGTGTCGGGCGCGGCGGGCGCGACCGCGCCCTCGGCGCCACGGAGGGCGTCGAGGGTGCGGCCTGCCAGCCGCTCCACCGCTGCGGCGTATTCGTCGCGGAGCGAGAGATCGGCGGTTGGCATGGTGCGTACTTCTCCTTGAAGAGGGCTTCGCGGTGTCACGGGCCCGCTGTGCGCCCGCGGACTCCGCGCGGTGCCGGGTGCCGTCGGTCCCGAATTACCGGGTCTTCTCCTTCGGCGGCTTCGGCGACAGCAGCAGCGCTCCTGCCAGGAGCAGCAGGGCGGCGGCTTCGGGGCGGTACGTGGGCGCGTCGCTGACGGTCGCCTCGTCCTCCGTGATCAACATGCCTAGTGCGTCGAGCTCGGCCTGGGTGGCGAGCGTCGTCCGCGTGGTCTGAGTAAGCATCTGAGTGCCTCCTCATCGAAGTTCCATCGCCTGGTCCGGCGATGCCCCCTTCATCGACGATAGGAGCACGAACCATCCGGCGCCACCGCAGTACGCTCCGTGACCACCGTCACCGAGAGGTACCTCACCGGCGCGCAGCGAGAGCGCCCGGGGTGTCGCGGATACCCGCGAGTAGATACGGTCGCTGCATGACCACTGCCTTGATCACCGGCGCGACCGCCGGCATCGGAGCCGCGTTCGCCCGCCGGCTCGCCCGGAGCGGCTACCGGCTCGTCCTGGTGGCCCGGGACACCGAGCGGCTGGAGCGCGCGGCCGCCGACCTGCGGGCGAAGTTCGGCATCGACACCGAGGTGCTCACCGCGGACCTGGCCACCGAGGCCGGTATCGCGGCCGTCGAGACCCGGCTGGCCGACCCGGCCCACCCGGTGGACCTGCTCGTGAACAACGCCGGTTTCGGCAACAAGGGCGCCTTCCTGACCGTCCCGCTCCAGGACGAGCTGGACATGCTGAAGGTGCACGTCGAGGCGATCCTGCGGCTCACCACGGCGGCGCTGCCCGGCATGCGCGAGCGCGGCCGCGGCGCGATCGTCAACGTCGCCTCGGTGGCGGCGTTCCTGCCGCGCGGCACGTACGGGGCCAGCAAGGCGTGGGTGGTGAGCTTCACCCAGGGCGTGATGCGGGACCTCGGCGGCACCGGCGTGCGGCTGATGGCGCTCTGCCCGGGCTTCACCCACACCGAGTTCCACGAGCGGGCCGGCATGGGCACCGGCAACATCCCCTCCTGGGGCTGGCTGTCCGCCGAGCGGGTGGTCGCCGAGGCCATGCGGGACCTGGCGCGCGGCCGCTCGCTGTCCGTGCCGAGCAAGCGCTACAAGCTCGCGGTCGCGATCGCCCGGGTGCTGCCGTCGGGCAAGCTCGGCGGGGTCTCCTCGAAGGCGGCGCGGACGTACCGTACCGACTGACGTACCGGTTCGGCGGGCGGGCTCGGGCGGCGCCGGTCCCTCAGGGGCGGCCATGGAATAGGAGCAGTCTCACTATTAGCTTAGCTAACTATGAGCTATCCTCGCTATGCCGGTGGCCGCCCGACCGCCGTGTCCCCCACGCCCGCCACGCCCGCCGCAGCCCTCTGCGGCGCCGTGCCCGCCGCGCGCCCGCGCGTCCGACCCCAGGAGGCCCGCCCTTGAGGCCCGACGGCATCAGCTGGACCCCGCCCGCCCAGGCCGAGGGAGAGCCCCGCCCGCCGGCCCAGTGGCGCCGCATCCTCGCGCTGTTCCGCCCGTACTCCGGCCGGCTCACCGTGGTCGGTGTGCTGGTGGCGGCCTCCGCGGTCGTCTCGGTGGTCACGCCGTTCCTGCTGAAGGCCGTGCTGGACACCGCCATCCCGCAGGGCCGGACCGGCCTGCTCAGCCTGCTCGCGCTCGGCATGATCGCCGCCGCCGTGGTCAACAGCATCTTCAACGTGCTCCAGACGCTGATCTCCACCACCGTCGGCCAGCGCGTGATGCACGACCTGCGCACCGCCGTCTACGGCCACCTCCAGCGGATGTCGCTGGCGTTCTTCACCCGCACCCGCACCGGCGAGGTGCAGTCCAGGATCGCCAACGACATCGGCGGCATGCAGTCCACCGTGACCTCCACCGCCACCTCGCTGGTCTCCAACTTCACCAGCGTGATCGCCTCGGTGGTCGCGATGGTCGCGCTGGACTGGCGGCTCACCGTCGTCTCGCTGCTGCTCCTGCCGGTCTTCGTCTGGATCAGCCGCCGGGTCGGCAACGAGCGCAAGAAGATCACCGGTGAGCGGCAGAAGCAGCTCGCCGCGATGAGCTCGGCCGTGCAGGAGTCCCTCTCGGTCAGCGGCATCCTGCTCGGCCGCACCATGGGCCGCTCCGACTCGCTCGCCGCGGACTTCACCGGGCAGTCCGACCGGCTGGCCGAGCTGGAGGTGCGCTCCAGCATGGCCGGGCGCTGGCGGATGAACACCATCCAGATCGTGATGGCCGCGATGCCCGCGGTGATCTACTGGGCGGCCGGACTGGCCTCGGCCGGCGGTTCGCCGATCGTCTCGGTCGGCACCCTGGTCGCCTTCGTCTCGCTCCAGCAGGGCCTGTTCCGCCCGACCATCAGCCTGCTCTCCACCGGTGTCCAGGTGCAGACCTCGCTGGCGCTGTTCCAGCGGATCTTCGAGTACCTCGACCTCCCGGTGGAGATCGCCGAGCCCGAGCGGCCGACCGTCCTGGAGAAGATCCGCGGCGAGGTGCGCTTCGAGGGCGTCGAGTTCCGCTACGACCCCGAGCAGGAGCGGCCCACGCTCGCCGGGGTGGAGCTCAAGGTCCCGGCCGGCAGCTCGCTCGCCGTGGTCGGCGAGACCGGCTCCGGCAAGACCACGCTCAGCTACCTCGTCCCCCGCCTCTACGACGTCACCGGCGGCCGGGTGACGATCGACGGGGTGGACGTCCGCGAGCTCTCCTTCGACTCGCTGTCACGGGCGGTCGGCGTGGTCTCCCAGGAGACGTACCTCTTCCACGCCTCGGTCGCCGACAACCTGCGCTTCGCCAAGCCGGACGCCACCGACGAGGAACTCGTCGCCGCCGCCCGGGCCGCGCAGATCCACGACACCATCGCCGGACTCCCGGACGGCTACGCGACCCTGGTCGGGGAGCGCGGCTACCGCTTCTCGGGAGGGGAGAAGCAGCGTCTCGCGCTGGCCCGGACCGTTCTGCGCAACCCGCCCGTGCTGATCCTGGACGAGGCCACCAGCGCGCTGGACAACCGCACCGAGCAGGCCGTCCAGCAGGCCATCGACACCCTAGCGGCCGACCGCACCACCATCACCATCGCCCACCGGCTCTCCACCGTCCGGGCCGCCGACCGGATCGTCGTGCTGGACCGGGGCGAGGTCGTCGAACAGGGCACCCACGACGAACTGGTCGAGGCCGACGGCCGGTACGCGGCCCTGCTGCGCCGTGAGGCGCCGGTCCCGGTGCTCGAAAAGCGGTAGCCGCCGGGGCGGCCGGTCCGCGGCCCGGGCTCGGGTGACGGTCAGGCGGCCTTGGGGATCTCGTTGTAGGTCTCCGCGATCTCCTGGCCGGAGAGCTGCTGGATCGCCCGCATCACCTCGTCGGTGACCTGCCGGCGGGCCTTGAGCGACCGGGCCTGCCCGTGCAGTTCGTCGAAGTGCAGCGGCTCGCCGAAGCGGACCGTCACCTTGCGCAGGCGCGGGACGCGCTTGCCGATCGGCAGGATCTGGTCGGGCCCTTCCAGCGCCACCGGCACCACCGGGACGCCGGCGGTGAGGGCCAGCCAGGCCACGCCGGTCTTGCCGCGGTAGAGGCGACCGTCGAGCGAGCGGGTGCCCTCGGGGTAGATGCCGAAGGCCTTGCCGTCCTCCAGGATCTCCAGGGCCGACTCCAGCGAGGCCTGCGCGGAGCGGTAGGTGCCGCGCTCGACGGGCACCGCGCCGATCGCCTCGAAGAAGCCCTTGGAGAGCGCGCCCTTCATCCCGGTACCGGTGAAGTACTCGGCCTTGGCCAGGAAGTGCACCCGGCGCGGCGCGGTCAGCGGGATCACCACGCTGTCGATGAAGGAGAGGTGATTGCTGGCCAGGATCACGCCACCCTTGCGCGGCACGTTCTCCAGGCCCTCGATGGTCGGCCGCCAGATCCCCCGCGCGAGCGGTTTCAGCACCAGCTTGGTGACGAGATCGAGCATGGTCCCTCCCAGGACGAGCACGCCCGAGACGAGCCCGGGCCTGAACAGACGACGATCGGCGTTCGTTCCCCGGCCGGGCCGGGATCAGACCCGCAGACTACGACACCCACCCCCGAGCCCGTCCACTCCCGGCAACCGTGGCGCTCACCACGGCCGGGTAGGGTACGGCCGTCGGAAACGCACATCAGCAGTCATGCGGATCATCGCAGGCATGCAGTTCCTCAGGAGGGGCCACCCATGGCAGACGTCGACACCATCCGCGCGGCGTTCGACAAGTACGACGTGAACGGCAACGGCCGGATCACCGCCGTCGAGTACGCGAAGGTCGCCCGCGAGCTCGGCGACCTGACCACGTCGATCTCGATGGCCGAGGCCATCATCAAGCAGATGGACACCAACCACGACGGCGAGCTGACCTTCGACGAGTTCCTCGCCGCGCGTCAGGGCTGAGCCGGCTTCGGGCCGAAGCCGGTACCGGACCGAAGCCCGTTCAGGGCCGAGTCCGTACCGGGCCGAGCCCGCATCGGGCGGGGCTCCGGGATTCCCGGGGTCCCGCCCGCCGCGTTCCCGGGCCGGTCGGTGCGGCCCGGCCGGCGCCTGCTCAGGCCCGGGTCGGGAACACCCGGCGGACCACCCGCTCGCTCGCCCCGCCGTCGTCCCACGGGCAGAACCGTTCGCGGAACTTCGCCCGCGCCGCCGGCTCCGGGTCGCCGGCCAGCAGCGCCGAGGCCAGCCCGTCGGCATCCACCGTCACCGCGCCCGGCGGCTCCGCGAAGAGGTCGAAGTAGACGCCGCGCACCCGCCGGTACTCCTCCCAGTCCGGCGCGAAGACCACGATCGGCCGGTCCAGCACGGCGTAGTCGAACATCATCGAGGAGTAGTCGGTGACCAGGACGTCCGCCGCCAGGTAGAGGTCCTCCACGGTCGGGTGCGCCGAGACGTCCACGATCGCGGCCGCGTCCTCACCCGCCGCCAAGTCGCCCGGGCCCCCGGTGTGGAAGTAGTGCGTGCGCACCAGCAGCGTGAAGCCGGGGCCCAGCCGCCGGGCCAGCTCGCGGACGTCCAGCAGCGGGACGTACCCGCCCCGACCCTCGCGGTGCGTCGGCGCGTACAGCACCGCCGTGGTGTCCGGTGCCAGCCCGAACCGTTCGCGCATCGCCGCGACTTCGGCCGGCGTGCTGACGGCCAGCCGGTCGTTGCGCGGGTAGCCGGTGTCCAGCATCTCGTAGCGGCCGGGGAAGGCCCGGGCGAAGTGCTCGCTGGTGTGCGGGTTGGAGGAGACCAGGAAGTCCCAGCGGTCGACGGCCTCCAGCAGCCGGTCGAAGTCCATCCCGTCGGCGGCCACCGGGTGGTCCCGGAGGTCCATCCCCATCGCCTTCAGCGGCGTGCCGTGCTGCGTCTGGACGTGCACCGTCCCCGGCCGCTTCACCATCGTGCGCGGGAAGTTGACGTTGTTCACGAAGTACTTGGCGGTCGCCATCGCCTTCAGGTAGGCCGGTGTGTTGACGATCACGTAGGGCACCCCGGCCGGCAGCGTGGCCGCCTGCTTCCGGTTCTCCACCACCCACACGCCCCGTACGTCCGGGGCGAGTTCCCTGGCCTTCTCGTAGATCGCCGCCGGGCTGCACGCGTAACCCCGGTGCCAGTACGCCGCGTAGACCGCCAGGTGCTCGTCCAGCGGGAGCCGGCGGAACGCGTTGTACGCGGTGAAGCGGGCGCCGCTGCGCACCCCCTTCTTCACCGCCGGGGCGACGGCCCGCGCCCCCCGCTTGAGTTCGCGCGGCAGCCGGCCGGTGCGGCGCAGTTCCGCGTAGGCGACCCGGGCACCGCGCGCCGCCAGGCGGTACTGCACGCCGCGCAGGCCGCCGGGGAACTGGTAGCCGGCCGGGCGGTGGCGGGCGAAGTGCTCGGCGATCCGCCGGAAGAAGTCCTTGCGCAGCCCGGCCGGGACCAGCCCGGGGGTGTCGTGGACGGTCAGCGCCTGCTGGACGGTCCGCTCGAAGACGAGGGTGCGCAGGGTGTCCGGCACCGGGCGGCCGGGCCGGTCCGGGCGGTCCAGGAACGCGAAGATCGCGTCGTACTGGGCGAAGGCGTCGGCGTGCTTGGGGGAGGCGGTGCTGGTGATCGCGCCGGGGCGGCCGCGCCGGTAGAAGTAGCAGACCCGGTCGAGGTAGCGCAGCCGTCCGGCGGCCAGCAGGGCCGGGTAGGTGACCGAGATGTCCTCGTAGAAGCCGCGCCCGAAGGAGACGTCGAGGCCGAGCAGGAAGTCGCGGCGGAAGACCTTGTTCCACACCGACATCACGGTCCGGAACAGCGCGGGGTGGTCGGCGAGGGTGCAGCCGTCGGCCAGCGGCGAGCCGACCAGGACGTGGCGCCAGGGGTTCGGCTCGGTCCCGCCGTCGGGGTAGACGTGGGTGAAGTCGGTGAGCAGGACGTCGGCCGGGGTCTCGCGGGCGCGTTCCTGCGCGAGCTCGTCGAGGAGCGCGGAGACGGTGCCGTCCGGCAGCCAGTCGTCGCTGTCGACGAACCAGGCGTACTCGCCGCGCACCTCGGGGAGGGCGGCGGTCCGGGCGCCGCCGAGACCCTGGTTCTCGGTGAGGTGCAGCACGCGCAACCGCGGGTCGCGGGCGGCGTACTCGTCCAGGATCGCGCCGCAGCGATCGGGGGAGAGGTCGTCGACCGCAATCACCTCGAAGCGCGACTCCCCGAGGGGAGTGGCTTCCAGGATCGAGTCGAGGCAGCGGGGCAGGTAGCGCTCGACTCCGTGGACCGGGAGCACGATGCTGAGGAGGACTGGCACGCTGGCCGAGTCTACCGAGCGCCGCCGGGGAGCGGATTCGCGCGGGGTCGGGGCACGGGGTGGGGGTGCGGTGCGCGGTGCCGGGCGGGGGCGCGGTGCGGGGGTGTGAGATGCGTCGCGGGAGCGTGGGGGCGGGCTTCGGTCCGGTGCCTCGCTACCGGGCCGTACCGGTGGCCGTCCGCGGGCCCGGAACCGCCGGTGCCGGGCCCCGTACGGGGCGGCACCGGCAGCCTGGTGGCGGCCCGGCCGACCCTCACGGCCGGCCGCCCGTCCCAGCGCCTCCCGGGCCTGGCCACCGCAGCGTCGAGGTGGCCGGGCAGTGGCTCGGGGGAGCCGGAATTCTTCATCAGTCGAACGCACGATTGAGCGGTGCTTGAGCGGGATCCGTGTTCGCGCGGTCGATGAAGATATTGCTTGGAGGTTTCCCCCACGTCAATCCCTCGATTGTGTTCACTTTCTGAACTGTCTCCTCCGGGTGGTCGGTGGCGCTCCGGTGGCGTGCGGGGCGACCGCCGGTCGCGTCCGGGCCCCGCCGGTCGTGATCGACGGTGATCCCGCACGCCCGGCGCGTGCCTCCCCGGCAAGCGCCGGGCGCGTACCCCCGAGGCACCCGTGACGCGCGGCCGGTCGTGCACCATCATTGATGCTCAGTCGTAACCGCTCCGGGCGGCCCCTGGTGCGGCGTCAGTTGACGCCGCACGATACGGTGGCAGCACACCAGGACGGTTGCGCGAAGGCCGTCTGTCACGGATAGTCTTCGCCTCACGGCCCTGGCGCCTCGTAGGGGTGGGAAAAACTGATGGAACACATGCAAGTGCGGTCCCGGCCCCGCGTGCCGGCGATCCAGTGCGGCGTCGGCGCGACCGGCCGTCGGATCGAGCGTCACCTGGCAGTGCTCGGCGCGCCCGCACTCCCGGCGGTGGACACCGCCGAGGCACTCGGGTTGATAAGGGAACTGACGCCGCGCGGCTCCAGTGCCCCGACCGAGCCGCGTCGCCATGCGCGGGTGTCGCTGCTGGCGCCGCTGCGCCGGCTGCGGCGGAGCCTGTTCGGCGGTCGCGGCTAGGGCCTCAAGCCCTCGCGCCCACCGGCATCCGACCCGGCGGACCTCAGGGACCGTCGGGTCTTCGGCGTACCCGGGGTCCTTCGGCCGACCTCGGGCTCCTTGGGTCCAAGCCCTTGGGCCCCCGGCGGTACGTGAGGATGGCGTTCATGGCGGACAACATCCACTCCACGCCCTTCCACACCACCACCTTCGAGATCACCACGGGCAGCCACGAGGTCGCCCTCGACATCACCGACCGCTGCGCCGAGTTCCTGAACGACCGGGCAGCCGGCCGTGACGGCCTGCTCAACGTCTTCGTGCCGCACGCCACGGCCGGAATCGCCGTGCTGGAGACCGGCTCGGGCAGCGACGACGACCTCCTCACGACGCTGCGCGAACTGCTTCCCGCCGACGACCGCTGGCGTCACCGGCACGGCAGCCCGGGTCACGGCCGCGACCACGTCGTCCCGGGCCTGGTCGCCCCGCACGCCACCCTGCCCGTGATCGGCGGCCAACTGGCGCTCGGCGTCTGGCAGTCCGTCGTCCTGATCGACACCAACCGAGACAACCCGCGCCGGACGGTCCGGCTCTCCTTCCTGGGCTGACCGGCCCGCACCCCGGCCCGGCCGCCCCGCCGGGGGCCTGTGGCGTGGCCTCCGGTGGGGTGGCCGGCTGCGGTCGTGGTCGGCGGGTCGGCGGGTCGGCTATCGGGTGGCTGCGCGGCCGTCGGTCCGGCCGGGGGCGGGAAGGATCGGTGCGGCCGTCGGCCCGGCCGTCCTGCCGGGGGCCGGTGGCGTGGCTTCCGGTGGGGTGGCCGCCCCGGTGGGAGAGGCCGCCGTGGCGACGGCGGCGAGGTAGCGCTCGATGGCCAGGTACTGGCAGAGCACCGCCACCGGGCGGCCGAGCCGCGCGTACCACGAGGCGAGCCGGGCGAACGCGGTCACCTCGAACCAGACCTCGCCCGCAGCGTCCATGGTCACCAGGAACGCCTCCTCGCCGCACTCCGGGTGCCCGGGGAGGGTGCCGTAGGCGAAGCCGATCCGGTCCGGCTCGTCCACCGTCCACACCACCCGGCAGGGGATCACCAGCCGGGGCCGCCGCAGCCCGGGCAGGCTCAGCCGCAGCAGGACGGTCGCGCCCTCCTCGGCCGGCGCGTACGGATGGACGGCGAAGCCGCTGCCCAGCTGGCTGCCCCAGCCGAGCACGTACCGCCCGGCCCGCTCCAGGACGTCGGGACCCTGCCCGAGGTGGATCCGCCGCCGGAGCTGGGCGTAGCCCTCGGGGAGCCGGGCCTCGCGGGTGGCGCCCACCTCCGGGTAGGTCGGGGCGGCAGCGCGAGCGGCGAGCAACCGCCGGTGGAGCGAGGCGGGGGAGGCGGAGGAGGCGGGCATGCCCCTCACGGTAACCGGGCCCGGCCGTCGGGACGGGGGTGGGGGTGGGCGGACCGGTCGCCCGTCCTGGCACTCGCGGCGCCTCGGGTCCGTCCGGCCGGGCCCGGGCGTCGCGGGTACTGGTTCGGTAGCTCCGCCCGGCCGGCCGGCCGGTGCCTCGGCCTCGCCGGCGGGGCCGTCCGCCCAGCGCTCCGGGCCCGTCCGGCCGGGGCCGGCCTTGCCGAGGGGTGGGGGCGCGGAGTATCAAGGCGGCATGAGCGAAGCGGTGAAGAACGAAACGGACCCGGTCTGCGCACTCGCCCCCGGTGGCACCGGGCCGGAGGCCGCCCTGACGCACGACCCGGAGCTGACCGGGCCGCGCGCGGACTGCGTGCTGTGCGGGGAGCCGACCGAACTGCCCGCCGACCACCCCGGTGTCACGCTCTGCCCGGTCTGCACCTGGCAGCAGGCGCAGCGGATCGCCTGCTCCGGCTGACGGAGCGCACCCGACCGGGCCCGGCGCGGCCGTGGCGCCCGGGCCCCGCGGTCCCCGGGCCTCCCCTCAGGCGTCCTCCCGCCCGGCGAGGGCGAGGGTGGAGCCCCGGCGGCCCTTGCGGACCATCAGCTGCGCCGGGATCCGGCTCCTCAGATCGGCGACGTGACTGACGATGCCGACCGCGCGGTCCCGCTCGCGCAGGCCGTCGAGGACGTCCATCACCTCTTCCAGTGCCTGCTCGTCCAGCGTGCCGAAACCCTCGTCGATGAAGAGCGTGTCCAGCGGCATGCCACCGGCCTCGTCGGTGACCACGTCGGCGAGACCGAGCGCCAGGGCGAGCGAGGCGAAGAAGCTCTCGCCGCCGGAGAGCGTCGAGGTGTCCCGCTCGGTGCCGGTCCAGGCGTCCACCACCCGCAGCGCGAGACCCGAGCGCTTGTTGCCGGTGCCCCGGCCGTCGCTGTGGACCAGGGTGTACCGGCCGCCCGACATCCGTACCAGGCGGGCGCTCGCCGCCGCCGCCACCTGCTCCAGCCGGGCCGCCAGGACGTACGACTCCAGCCGCATCCGCAGCCGGTTCTCGGTGGAGGTGCCGGCGGCGACGGAGGCCAGCCGGTTGATCCGGGCGTACCGGTCCAGCGCCGGGGCCAGTGACGCGGCCAGCTCCGCCAGCTGCCGACCGATCCCGGCCAGCGCCGTGCAGCGCGCCTGCGCCGCCTCGTGGCCGGCGTGCGCCCGGCGGAGCCGGTCGGTGGCCGCCAGGAGGTCGGCCTGGGTGCCGGGCAGATCGGCCGGCGGGCGGCCGGCGGCCTCGGCCAGCTCGGGCCGGGCCAGCTCCCGCTCCGCCGCGGCCAGTGCCGAGCGGTGCCGGGTCAGCCGGGCCTCCAGCCGCTCGCGTTCCTCCCGGGGCAGCAGGACGGCCGTCGCCTCCTCCGGGCTCGGGAACCCGGCCGCGACGGCTGCCCCGGCCAGCTCGTCCTCGGCCTTCTTCCGTTGCAGCGCCGCGTCCGTGCAGGCCCGGGCCGCTCCGGCGAGTGCCGCCACGCTCCCGGCGAGGCCGGCCAGCGCCGAGGCCCGGGCGGACACCGACGCCGCGTCGCCCCGGGCCGCGGTCACCCGGCGGGTCAGCTCCTCCTGCTCGCTGCCGAGGGTCTGGATCCGGGCGGTCAGCGCGGCGGTGCGCTCACCGGCGTCGCGCAGTGCGGCGAGCTGGCGGGCCTGGTCCTGGGCCAGGCGTTCCAGCTCCCGGGTGACCGGGTCGAGGCCCTCCGCGGCCCGCAGCGCCTCGCGGTGCTCGCGCTCCAGCGCGCCCAGCGCCTCGGCCAGGGCCGCGACGCTCTCCGGCCCCGCCGCCCCGGCGGCGGTCGCCTCGCTCACCCGCAGGCCCGCCAGCTCCCGCTCGGCGGTGTCGGCCGCCTGCTCGGCCCGCGCCTGGGCGGTCCGGGCGGCGTCCTCCTCCTCCGCGCCGACCTGGCCGCTCGCCGGGAGGGCCGGCTCCGGGTGCTCGGGCGATCCGCAGACCCGGCAGGCCTCGCCCGACCGCAGCTGCGCCGCCAGCTCGGCGGCCATGCCGGTCAGTCGGCGCTCGCGGACGTTCTGGCTGTGCTCGCGGGCGTCGAGCGCCTCGGTGCGCAGGGTGAGCGCCCGGGGCTCGGCCACGGCGATCGATGCCCGCAGCTCGTCCCGGCGGCGGGCGGCGGCCAGCCGCCCGGCCAGCTCGGCCTGCCGGACGTCCAGCTGCTCGACCCGGGCACCCGCGGCCCGGGCGGCGGACTGCTCCTCCTGGAGCGTGGAGAGCCGGCCGTCGAAGTCGGCCAGCCAGTCGGCGGCCTCTTCGGCCAGCTCCTCGGCGCGCCGCCGGTCGGCCTCCAGCGACGCCTGCTCGCGGCGGAACTCCGCACAGCGCCGCTCCTCGGCCCGGGCCGTCTCCAGCCGGACCACCTCGGCCCGCAGCCGGTGCTCGGCCGCCGCCAGCTCCTCGGCCTCCGCGCGGGCCAGCGCCGGGCCCTCGCCGTCCGGGGCGCCGGCCAGCGCGGCGCGCTGGCGGCGCTCCTCCTCGTGGGCCGCCCGGTGGGCGGCCTCGGCGGCCTCGCGCAGGTGCAGCAGCGACTCCACCCCGACGGCCGCCCGGGCGGCCGTCAGCCTGGCGGAGTCACGCTCCATCGCCGGTGCGCCCTCGGCGAGGCGGGCCGCCTCCAAGGCGGCCTCGCGGTGGCGGCGCTGCCGACCGGCCAGCTCCTCCGCGTTCCCCCGGTCCGCCTGGGCCCGGCGATGGCCGGCCTCGGCGCCGGCCAGCGCGGCCTCGGCGACGGCGAGCTGCTCGGCGGCGCCGCCGCGCAGGATCGCGGCCCAGCCGAGCACCCCGGCGGTGAGGTCCGCGGCGGCGTGCGCCGACTCCTCCTCGGCGGGCACCCAGCCGGCGGCGGGCTCGGCCTGCGGACCGGCCGCCTGCTCGGCCTTGCTGGCCAAGTCCCGCAGGCGCCGGCGGCCGGACTGGACGGCGGCCTCCTGGGAGCGCCGCTGCTCGGCCAGCCAGGCCTCGACGTGCTGGAACCGCTCGGTGTCGAACAGTCGCCTGAGCAGCTTGCCGCGCTCCTCGGAGTCGCCGCGCAGGAAGCGGGCGAAGTCCCCCTGCGGGAGCAGCACCACCTGGCAGAACTGCTCCCGGCTCATCCCGATCAGCCGGTGGATCTCCTCCCCGGCCTCCTGGTGCGACTTGCTGACCGCCCGCCAGCCCGGCGTGCCGTCGCCGCTGTCGGCGGCCCACTCGCGCAGCAGCGTCTGGGCGCGTTCGACGGTCGTCCCCCGGCCGACCTTCTTGGGGCGCAGTTGCTCGGGCAGCCGGGTGATCTCCAACCGCCGCCCGCCGAGCGTCAGCTCCAGCCGGACCTGGGTGAGCCGCAGCGGTTCGGCGTGGTCGCTGCGCAGCCGGCTGGCCCGCCTGGCGCCGGGCACCTCGCCGTAGAGGGCGAAGCAGACGGCGTCCAGCACACTGCTCTTGCCCGCGCCGGTGGCCCCGCGCAGCAGGAAGAGACCGCCGGAGGCGAGCGCGTCGAAGTCCACCGTCTCGGTGCCGGCGAACGGTCCGAAGGCGGTGACGGTGAGGCTGTGGAGTCTCATCGGGGCAGCTCCGCCTTGCGGTCGTCGCTCTCCCGGACGGTCTCGAAGCCCTCGCGCAGCCAGCCGAGCTCGTCCGCGTCCGGCTCGGCGCCGGGGCGCACGTGCCGCAGGAAGCCCTCGGCGATCTCCAGGTCCGCCCGGCCGCTGACCCGGGCCGCGTACGAGGGGGAGGCGGTGGCCTCGCTCTCCTCGGGATCGAAGAGCAGCTGCAGGGTGTGCGGGAAGCGCCGGCGCAGCTGCTCCATCGGCTCGGCCGGGCGGCCGGGGTCGGTCAGGGTGGCCTGGACCCAGGACCGCTCGTGCTCGGCGTGCTCCGGGGCGGTCAGCAGCTGGTCGAGGCGGCCGCGCAGGCGGGCCAGCGGTCGCGGCCGCGGGCAGTCGATCCGCTCGGCGGCGACCGAGCCGTCCGCCGCGAGGTCGACCAGCCACATGGTCTTGCGGTGGGTGGCCTCGGAGAAGGAGTAGGCGAGCGGCGAGCCGCTGTAGCGCAGGTGCGGGGCGAGCGTCTGGCAGCCGTGCAGGTGGCCCAGCGCGGCGTAGTCCACCCCGTCGAAGACGGACGCGGGGACGGAGGCGACTCCGCCGACCGCGATGTCCCGCTCGCTGTCGCTGGGTGCGCCGCCGGTGACGAAGGCGTGTGCCAGCACCACCGACCTGGTGCCCGCGGGGCGGCTCGCGAGGTCGGCCCGGACGGCGTCCATCGCCGCGCCGAGCACCGCCGCGTGGCCGCCGCGCGCCAGCCCGAAGCGCTCCCGGACCAGCGTCGGCTCCAGGTAGGGCAGCCCGTAGACGGCGACCGGCCCGTGCTCGTCGGCCAGCAGGACCGGCACCGCGCACTCGCCCGGATCGGTCCGCAGGTGGACGCCGGCCCGGCCGATCAGGCCCGCGCCCACCCCGAGCCGGCGGGCCGAGTCGTGGTTGCCGCTGATGAACACCGTCGGCACGCCCAGGTCGGCCAGCCGGTGCAGCACGTCGTCGAACAGGGCGACCGCCTCCAGACCGGGCAGCGCGCGGTCGTACACGTCGCCGGCGACGAGCACGGCGTCGACGCGCTCGGCCCGGACCACCGCCACGAGGTGGTCCAGGAAGGCGCGCTGGGCGTCGTGCAGGCTCTCCCGGTGGAAGGAGCGCCCGAGATGCCAGTCGGAGGTATGCAGCAGTCTCACTACAGCGCTCCTACCTGCATGTTTGCCACTTCACTGTCCTCCGAGTCAGCACCAAGTCAGCACGGGTCACGCGGCCAGTGCCTGGTCAGTACCGAGTATCACAGGACCCACCGACAGGGCTTCATCCATGACTGCCCTCAGCCTGTCACCCGCATCAGGGGAGAGGTGACCGTAGATGTCGGCGGTGATCCGGATTGTGGAGTGTCCGAGCCACCGGGAGACCTCCAGGAGAGACACCCCACCCGCGATGGCACTGGAGGCGAAGAAGTGTCGCAGATAGTGAGCCGTCCACGGCTCGTCGCCGTATCCCGCAGCCTTGACGGCCCTGGCGAACTCTGTGCGGTAGTTCGAGTCACGGACCACCGCGCCGTTCAAGGTGTGCACGAGGTAACCGTCGTCGGCCAGACCGTGGCTCTCAACGTGCCGCATGATTGCGACTTGCACCAGTGGCGGCACCGGCACGTCTCGCCACTCGCCCTCCTCGCGTTGCTTCAACGGACCGATCGTTGGCGTCCACTTTCCGTCCCGCTTCACATGGACGACCTGACGGCGCAGCCGAAGGGTGCCGTCCTGGAAGTCCGTGAGCTTCACGCCGAGAGCTTCACCAATTCGTAGCCCGCAGCCTGCCATGAGCCAGACGGACACCGACCAGTCGTCCCGCATCGCACTGGCCACCCGACCAACGGCCTTCCCGTCTGGAAGGGACCGCTCGTCCACGCGCTTGGTCTTGATCTTCGGCAGGTCAGCCAGGGATACCGGCGATTCTGTGATCAGCTTCTCCGAGACAGCCGACTTGAAGATGGAGCGCAGTGGGACCATGTTCGAGTGGTAGACAGTTCGGCGTGAGAGGCCAGCCGCGCACATGCCGGAGCAGAGGGCCTCAACGTCGGACGGTCGGACCCCGGCCACCGTCTTCCGGCCGAGCGCCGGTATCAGGTGGCGCTCGATGAAGTTCTCGTAATTCCTTCTGGTCGTCTCCTTGACCGCACGGCGACCGAGCCATTCCCGGGCAAAGACGTGTACTGGAACCGTTCCGGCGTCTGGATCGATGTAGACGCGCTCCCGCTTGTCGTTCTCGACCTTGATCCCGAAGTTGTCGGCCTCCTTCTTGGTGGGGAACGTCTTCTCCCGCTGCCGTCCGGCGCGCCCTCCCGGCTCCCGGTACCGGGCCGTCCACGGATGCCCGCAACGTGTCCTGGCGCATGGGTCTGTCTTGTCGGTCTTGCACTTTTGGAAGGTCGTTGCCACTGCTGCTACTGCCCCTCTCGTTCGTTCTTCCACTCGGCAAGCAGTTCCGCTGCTTTGTTCGTGAGTTGCTTCCCGTCCCACAGGCCGAGCGCCCTGGCCCGCTTGACCCGCTCGGACAAGGTCGCCTTGCCGATCCCCAGACGGTCCGCGAGGGACTGTTGCGGGGCCGTGGTTCCCGTCGCCCTCATCCGAACCAGTTCGGCCACCAGCAGGGCGTAGTCCAGGTCGGTCCGGCAGCGTGCTGGTACCGGCCACGGTTCGGCCGGCAACTGGTCCTGACCCTGGGCCAGCACGGCACGGGCCTGGGCCTTGATCTCGGCAAAGGGGAGTTGTCGGAGCAGGCTGGCGGGAATGCCGTCCGTCTCCAAAGCCGTGGTCATCCCCTGCTCGATCTCTTCGACACTGCTGCCCACGGCGAGGTGAATAGTCAGTTCCGAGGGGCCGGTGAAGGGTGCGCCCGAGGGGCACCGGGCCTTGACCAGCCAGGGCCCGTAGGACCGTGCCCAGATCAGCGAGTCACCCTCGCGGTGCCATCCCGGCGGGAGGCCGGGTTCGTTCGTTCGTGAGGTCATGGCACGACCATAGCTCACGGCGAACAGGTTGCGTCAAGTTCGGGAATGTGTCGGGGATCACTTAATTTGGACTTGCTGCCACATGTTCGGACATGGTGTTCTGAGGACAGGCCGGATAGCAACGGACGGGACAGTCGCCCACCGGACCGCAGCAGGGACAACATTTGGACGGCAGCCTCATGACGGTGAACGACGTAGCGAACTACCTGCACAAGCCCAAGAGTTGGGTCTACTCCCAATGGAGAAGCGAGGGCATCCCGTTCCGGAAGGTAGGTCAGTCGCTCCGGTGCCGCCCTGGAGACCTGGAGAAGTGGCTAGACCAGCAGACGTATTGATTTGTTCGACACACACAGCCCCCGAGGCACCGCGGGGGCCTTCTTTGTTTCTGGAGCAAAATCTGACCACGACAGCTGTAAAGCCGGTTGCCCTCGTATGCGCAACATGTCGCGAGCCATACGTTTATAAGCGCCCACTGGGGAAGCGAGGGCCGAATCCAGCCACGAATCCAAACCATCCCCAGTGCCTGCGGAAGCGGGAAAATGTGGGCCGCGCGCAGTCTCGACAGCGCAAGCGGGACGGCCTGAAGCCAAAGCGTCAGCCTGACAGGGCGGACGCTCTGGATATCGCGTGGCGTGCCGGGGCTCATGCCGAAGACGTCTTGCATTTCGAAACTCCGCCCATGGCCCATGACAGCCACTCCGAAAGGGAGCGACGTGTTCACCCTGACCTCCGGTACTCCAGCAGCGAAGACCGCCGTACAGTCCAGCTGTGGTTCCAGGACACCAGGGAGGCAAAGACCGGACCGGAAACGGGCCGGACCAATACCCGGCTGTCGGTGATCGGATCAGCCCGACCCTGGTGGCATGCAGAGCCCCTGTGCACCCGGGGCCCAGTGCCCGCCATGGAACCGTTCACCACGGGTGCGTCCGTTAATTCTTATAGGTGAGGGAAGTTCTCCCTCGGAGTCAAGGCCGCTGGGCGGTGGCCCTCTGACGCGGACGAGAGTCCGGGCCCGTTCGAAGTCCAGAGCATGTTGTGAAGATGCTCGAATGCGGCTCTGCGGATACCTGCCTGTGAAGCCACAGCACACAACCGGAGAGTGTCTCTGCCCTGTGAAGTTAAATTCCTGGGGGTAGGGGCCCGTCTTCTCTACGTTGTCCTGTTGTGAGATGCAGCCGCCCCTTAAGGCGGCTTACTTCTCACACTCTCTCTTCTCTCTTGATTTTTAGTTCTGACTAGGAGGTGTCGCCATGAGCGACGAACAGACTCGCACTGGTGATTCCGGTTCTCCGGAGGCCGTGCCGGCCGATCCGGCCCAGGCCATCCGGGCAGAGATTCACCACGAGTACGCGGGCAGGCTCGCCCTGGCTGAGGTGAGGGCCCAGGCCGCCATTGCGGGCGTGACCGTTCTGGCGGACTACTACGACCCGAACTGTTTCCTTTCCGAGGACGGCACGACGAATATCGAGGCCATCCAAGCGATGATCGAGAAGGAACGTAAGAATCAGGCAGCCACTTCCTTCCCGGAGCTTCAGGGCGCCGGATATCACCGAGGGAGCGCCCCGAAGCCTCCCACCGTTTCTCTTGACGCCCGTCACCGCTGATCCTTTGGACATTTCATGACTGACAACGAGACTAATTCCAGTCCCGACCTTGAGGCCGTACGGGAAGAGGCCCGCAAGGATGCTCTGGCAGAGATGGCTCCCCATCTCGCCCGGGCAATGATCAAGGCTCAGGCAGCCCAGGCGGGTAGTGAATTTCCTGACGCCGCGTTCAAGTTTCTGGACATTTCCAAACTGCTCGGGGAAGACGGCTTGCCGTCCAGCGAGATTGTCAGCGAGGCCATCGCACCGTTCCTGAAGCCTGCCAAGCCCGAGTATGCCCAGAACCTGGGCCTTGGCCGCCAGGGTTCGTCCTACGCCATCCCCTCCCTTCCGAACTCGCGCTCCCTTGATGCGCGATACCGATAAGCATTAGGAGTCACATTGGCTTACAGCTACCAGAACCCGCTTTCCAATACCTTTGTTAGCGAGGAGTGGAATTCCGGACTTCTCACGCAGTTTGACCCGCTGCTCGTGTGGGGTTCCCGTATCGTCAGTAATCGTTCCTACGAGGGCGATATTCGCCAGCGTGGCGACGTCGTCCACATCAACAGCCTTACCCGCCCGACCGTCGGTGACTACAAGCTCCCCGATGGCATGACCGCTCAGCGGCCGGAGACCGTGGACCAGCTCCTCCACATCACCGAAGCCAAGTTCCTGCAGCTGCTCGTGGAGAATATCGAGCGGGTGCAGGTGGCCGGGGCCATGGACTCCCCGATCAACAAGGAAATGGTGCGGGCCCTGGCTCGTGAGGCCGACAGCTTCATGGGCCGTGTGATCGCCGCTGGCGCCACCGTTGTACCGAATATCAAGGTGACGTCCGGAAATGCCCCTCAGGCCCTGTACAGTACCGTCCTGGACCTTATGCTCGCCCTGGACACTAATGACATCCCGGACGGCCGCTATGTGGTCGTTTCGCCCCGCGTGAAGCGGTACCTGATCGAGCATCCGGCGATCGCCAACGCCGGGGCCTACGGTGAGGCCGGGGCGACGGCTAACGGTGTCGTGGCCCGCCTCGCAGGCTTCACCGTCCTGTCCACCACGGCCATGCCGGCCGGAGTCGATATCGTCGCGGGACACTCCAGTTTCGCCACGTACGCATCCCAGTTCTCGGGCTTCCGCCTCGGCCAGTCGGAGAAGTACCGGGCCGACTACATCGACAATCTCCACCTGTACGGCGGTAAGGTCGTTCGATTCCCGGCCCTGGACACGGTGAAGCCGGATCAGACCTTCGACGAGACCAAGCCGTCCAAGGGAATTCTTAAGGCTGCTGTAGATTGGCCTGCTTCCTGACTAAAACCCTAACGGGCCCCTGCCTTTTCGGCAGGGGCCCGTTTTCATTGTTTTGGGACCTCAGAACCGCCTCAGGACGTCCTCACAGGCCCGACAGCGCCTGTTCCGCAGGTAGACCGGATACCAGGGATCGCCGGGCCTCTCAGGCCGGTAATGGGACTGCTCCATGGCCCCGGTGTCCAACCCGCAGAGCGTCCGCGGAAGCGGGTCCTCGGGAAGGTCGGGGTCCTGGCCGGCCGCGTGCACCAGCAGCACGGCAGGCTCTTCGTCCTCCGGGCTCGGTGCCTGGGCCTGGTCCAGCTCGAAAAGCACGATGATCCCCGCCATGGTCCGAGTTACGAATATTCCGTCCAAATATTGCCTCCGACCATCACAAGAATCGCGGGCGTGGTGACGCTGCTGTCGCATCCTCGGAAATTGGTGGTAATGGTCGAGTCAGGGAAAGTGCTAGTCAAATTTCCCAGCGAGGCGGTGTAAGTTCCGCTTTTGAATTTAGGAGGGTAATCAAAACTTTCGGTCAGGGTCACTACGCCTCCGCTCTTGAACTCGAGAGTTGCGTTCCCTCCCTCAAGTCTATAGGTGTGACCCTGATAGTCGGAAGCCAGCGTGCCGCACAGAACTGCGGCCTGGGCCTGCACAGGGGTCATGGCGACGAGCAGGCCAGCCGTTGCCACAGGGGCGGCGAGCAGGGCGACCCAACGAGCAGCGGTACGAGAGGTCATTTCTCTTCCTTGGCTTGTGTGAGAGACGATCAGATGCCGTCTACCGGAGCCCAGGCAACCACCATGCCAACCAGAGCGCACGCCAAAGAAGCCATCGGAGTGACACTCTCCTGAGTTCATTTCTGAGCCAGGAATGCCCCCTGCCTCAAGGATGGAGCTTACTTATGTCGGAGAAGAGACGTTAGCGTCGATAGAGAGAACTCACTCTAACGAGGGGTATATAACCCCCTGCAAAATAGATGTATGTGTCGCCGGGGCCCAGTTGGGGACACTTCTCGCCAAAGAGTGGCCAGCATAGCGTTCAGGAACCTCATTTCATTCATTCAGTGCCTTCAGCGAGCCCGCGGAGCGGCATTCAGAACCCCGAGAGACCCCAGAAGGGCCCCAGGAGGCCCGAAAACCGCCCCCGAGCAGCCCCCGGACCACCCGCCGGCCGCCAGGGCGGCCCTGGCAGCCCCCAGCCCTCGAAAGATTCAAACCCGTACAGAGGGTGAGGACAGCACCCCCGGTGGGTCCTGTGCATTACGAACGAAGCATTACCCCCCATTGTATTTATCATCCAGTTACCTATAAGAAATGAATCCGTGATGCCTAGTGGGGTGACTCGGAGGGTTTGGCTGGGAGAATGGAGACGTTCGCCGGTCGGGCCGGTGGGCGGGAATGGCAGCCGTAAGAAGCAAGGCTCCGGCTGAACCACTGGAACTCACTCCACTAAGGAACGAACAAGCCCATGCGCACGACTGTCCTGGTACCTGTTGAGCGTGTTTTCTGTGATGCCCACCTTGCCAAGGACGGCGGGGAGAAAGAGGCCACGGAGACTCTGACCATTGCCGGTCACGCATGGGACCTGTGCTTGGAACACGGTGTCGTCTTCACCCGGTACCTCATGGATGCACTCGGCGTGCCTGGCCAGCCTGAGGCCATGCCGGTTGCCGCTGAGCCGTCCGTGACCGATGCCGAGGCTGACCGCCAAGACGACACCAGAGAGGACGACGAGACCGAGGTCGAGCCGGTGGTCCGTCCCACTGTGATGGTGTCCGGCGAGATCCCGGGGTACGAGTGGGACGACGCCAGGGAGGCCGTCCGCCGCATGGGTTACGAGGTGGTTGGCCGGGCCGACGCCAACACGGTGCTGATCATCTGCGGTGAAGGTGCGGAGCGAGCAACCAAGAAGCTGCAAGACGCAGTTGAGTTCGGCATCCCGTGCTTCGACGCTTCCAAGCCGGGTGCCTTCCGTGACGCTGTGTGCGCCGGAGAGTTCAAGGGCGGTGACCCCCTGCCCGAACCGGTGAGGGTGGACGCTCAGGCCGTCAAGGCCAAGTCCGAGGCGCAGGCCATACGTGACTGGGCCAAGGCCCAGGGCTACACGGTGAACGCCAAGGGTCCCATCCCCGCATCGGTCCGCCATGCCTACCGCGTGACTACCAAGCAAGCAGCCTGACCAACAGCACGTACCTGGGGTGGCCGGGGTCGGCCCGGCCACCCGATCCCAACCAGTCTCAGGAGAAGAGAAGTTGAGCACCATCACCCTGTACGGGCCCATCGGTCGCGCCGTTGAGAAGGTCAGCCCGTACGTCGAGTGCGATCCGGTCGGCACCTACGTGGCCGCTCTGAGCATGTGGTCTGCGGCCATCGGCCAGACGGTGAAGGTGTCCAGCCGGGGCAACGCCCGTCCGGCCCTGGTCTGGAGTGCGTTGGTTGGTGGGACGGGCAAGGGCAAGGGCACGGCATTGCGGGCCGCACAGCACATCATGAAGCCTGCCCTTGGCCGCTTCCTGGAGACTCACACCACGTCCGGCATCACCTCTGGTGCAAGCCTCGTGAACCATCTCGCTGAACAGGTGGAAGCCACGGAGGAGACGGAGGCCGGGCGCGACGTTCGGGCTCTGGTGATCGAGGAGGAATGGAGCGAAACGCTTCGAAGGGTCCGACGGGATGCCAGCTTCACGGCCAAGCTCCGGAGTGCCTGGGACGGCGCCCCGCTGCGGAACACGACCAAAGCCGAAGCTCAGTCCGTGGATGATCCGGCAGTGGTCTTTCACGCCCACATCACGCCGTCCGACTGGACCAAGTACATTGGCGCGACCGAGGCGGCTGGGGGGTCGTACAACAGGATCATGCCTTTCAGCCTTGGGTCCGTGCCGATGCTGGACGACGACGGAGCCACCCTGCCGGAGGCGGACGGCTGGGACATCACTCAGGCGTACTACTGGGCGGCCGGTGACGGGCACACGGTCATCCTCGGGGACGACGCCCGGCCACTGTGGAAGGTCGTCCGCCGGTACGCCCGGATCATCTCCGAGAACCTCCGCGAAACGCAGGCCGTGTATGTGGAGCGCACCGCCGAACAAACCATTCGGGTAGCAGCCTGCCTGGCGGCCTCGGAACGCTCCGAGGTGATTGACCACGCCTGTCTGTCCGCCGCGTTCTCCCTGGTTCGCTACAGCGTCCGCTGCGCGGTGAGCATCACCGGTGGTGCGGCCGGGACCACCAAGCCCACCCGCCGGGTGCCGACGCTGGCGGAGAAGGTCCGGGCCCGGATCGAGATGCACGGGGGCAAGGCACGGTCCTCCGATCTGCTGCCGTTCGTCGGGGCCTCCGCCGATGAGGTCAAGGCACTGCCCGGGGTGAGGGTCACTCTCGACCGCTCCGGCCTGGGACGCCCCGCCACGGTCTACACCCTGACCGAGGAGGAGGCCGGTCACGCTCCGCTCAGCCGGCGACCTGGCCAGAGTGACGAACGTCCGGCCACCGTGGTCCGCATCGACACCTACCGACCGGCCAGGACCATGCCCCCTGCTCCGGTCCCCGTACCCGCGTCCCTGCCTGCTCCCGTGGCCTCCGGGAACCCGTTCCTCGCCCTCCTCTGAACGTTCGAAGCAAAGCAAACCGCCCCGGCCGAGTTGGCCGGGGCGGTTCTTTCGTTCGGTCAGACGGTGCCGAACTCTCCGGCTCGGATGCCAGCGACGAAGGCCGACCACGCATCGGGGGAGAACCCCAGCTCCGGGCCGCTCCGATCCTTGCTGTCCCGCACGGGAACCACATCGTTGGTCTCGGCGAGGTTCAGTGCTGCCTCAACGCAGTTGCCGCCGTCTCCCTCAGAGTAAGTGGACTTGTGCCAGTCAGCGTGGTGGTTGGAGTAGACCTTGGGCGGCATCTGGCTGGTGGTCACGTTGTTCAGCCCTCTCATGGCGGCGCGGATCAGATTGGCGGAGTCCCGCGCGGACAGCACTTCCGCCCGAAGGCGATCATAGGACCGGGTGACCTTGGCGACCGCTTCTGGGTCGTCCACAATGTGGCCCCGGCCCATGACCTCTGAGTAGGCCCACCGTTCACCGTTGGGTGTCTCTATGAGGGTGACGCTGCCGATTGCCCCCGTGCGCTCCCCAAGGTCGAACGGTGCCACCTGAACCGTGATGTGTGGGTACTGCTCCGGCACGTCAAGTAGATGTTGCAGCTGCTCGCGCATGACGAGCGGACCGCCAACGACCTGCCGGATCACGGCCTCATCCAAGATCGAGACCAGCGGTGGACCACCCGCCGCTAGAAATCTCCCTTGACGAGCGAGACGAGCGTCAACGGTCTCTTCTACCTCAAAGGCGGAGGCCCCCCGCTTCACGTACCGGGTTAGCGCGCGTGCGTACGCTGCGGTTTGGAGCAACCCCCAGACCCGACGGACATCGTGACCGCGAATCCCGGCACAGGTCGATTCAAGGTCGGCATAGAACTCGAACCAGTCTGGGTGTGGCGGCTCGGCCTCCCAGTCAACGCGGTCCCATGCGTCAGTCAGTTGTCCGCCCGTGTTCAACGCTTCGTCACACTGCTCGGCGAATCGTCGCGCTGGCTTCCGTTCCCGGTTCTCGACCTTGCCCACGTAGCTGGGGTGGTACTGGGTCTGTCGAGCCAGCTCGGCGTACGAGGTGATCCCTGCACGCGTTCGGTGGCTGGTCAGCAGCCATGCCCAGACCTCAGGCGAAATGGAGACCGCTGGCTGTTCTGTCCTTCTCTCACCCAACGCTAAGAAGCCGTTGTCTTTCCGAGAGTGACGGGCGTGTTTCCGCTGGTCAGGTATAGGAATGGTGTTTCGGCGGCAGGGACGGGGTGTCGATTCGTCTCTTCGTGGAGGTGCCGGGATGCCGTCGGTGATGGGGCTGTTGGAGGAACGCGAACGCACTGCCCGACAGCGGGTGGAGACCCTTCAGGCCGAGCTGCGGGAGGCGGAGGCCGCGTGGGAGCGGTTCGTGATCACCCGTGAGACGGTTGCCGAGGTCCTAGCGGAACCTCGCGATGGCGAGGAGCTTCCGCAGGTCGTGGTGGCCGACGAGCGTCCGGCGCGGGACCTGGCGGCGGCGGCCGGTTCGGTGGTGCCGCATTGGCGGGAAGGGCTTGCTCCGGCGGTGCTGGCGCCGGACTATCAGCGGATCATGGACGTCCTG